>DAOTWK010000019.1:0-9675 GCA_034435815.1 Anaerolineae bacterium
CGGTTTCCGGCGGGGCCCAGGAGCGGAGAGACCATCAGCCCCCGCAAGGTCAGGCCCAGGTCAGCCGCAGCGCGAATGACCCCCACCAGTACGCGCCCGTGGACAGCCGGGTCCCGCACCACCCCGCCCTTCCCCACTTCCCGCCGTCCGGCCTCAAACTGGGGCTTGATCAGCGCAAGGATATGCCCCTGAGGCAACAGCCACCCCACCGCGCGGGGCAGGATCAACCGAAGAGAGATGAAGGAGACGTCTATGGTCACCAGATGGACCGGCTCCGGCAATTGCTCCAGGTAGCGGGCATTGGTGCGCTCCATAACCACCACCCGCGGATCATTGCGCAGGCGCCAGTCCAGTTGCCCGTAGCCCACGTCTATGGCGTAGACCCGGGCGGCGCCGCGCTGGAGGAGACAATCGGTGAAGCCGCCGGTGGACGCGCCAACGTCGGCCGCGACCCATCCCCGCACATCCACCCCGAAGCCGATGAGAGCGGCCTCCAGTTTCTCCCCGCCCCGGCTGACGAAGCGCGGCCGCGCGGTCAGCGTGACCGGGGCATCGGGAGCCACCTGTGCGCCAGGCTGATCCACCACCTGGTCGGCGACGCGCACCTCGCCCGCGCGGATCCACCGCTGGGCCTCGGCGCGGCTTTCGGCCAGGCCCCGTTCTACCAGCAATCGGTCCAACCGGATTCGTTGCGCCTTGCGCATATCGGGGGAATCAGGACCTCCTGTGGAAATACTACCCCAACCGCTCTGGGGCGTCAAGTCCCCGTCGCAGGGTTTGGACACGAGGTAGGACAGGAGGAGCGGAGGGCCGTTTGGCCCCGCTATCCTCTCTGAGCCCTTTGCTCATTGGTCTCTGGCCAGGGGAGAGGGATTTTGCAGCGGGCAGCAGCGAATAATTCAGATATTTGCGGTCTTGACAAACGGGCCATTTTGTGATACAATTAACTGGGAGCGCTCCCAAAAAAACAGTCCTTTTCCGTCGGTAAGTGGGATAATCGGCCTTTTTAAGAGGTTTTTGTTGGGAGCGCTCCCAGAAAGGCTGACCATGCCTCCAACCTTGGAAGAGGTCGCCAAACTGGCAGGGGTATCCCGTTCCACCGTCTCCCGGGTGGTCAATCAGCACCCCAATGTGCGCCCTGAGGTGAGGGAACGGGTCTGGGAAGTCATCCGGCAGACCGGCTATCAGCCCCATGCCGCCGCCCGCAGTCTGGCTACCCGACGCACCCAGGTCATCGGTCTGATTATCCCTCAGGCGGTCACCACCCTCTTCACCGACCCGTATTTCCCCGTTCTCATGCGAGGTGTTGCGGATGCCTGCAACGCCCACAACTATCACCTGATGCTCTCCCTCTTCAGCCATCGCCGGGTTCGGGATTCCTACGCCCGGCAGGACCTTCTCTATCAGCAAGTGCTGCGCAGCCGCTATCTGGATGGGGTGGTTGTCTCTTCGGCCCCGCTGGACGACCCCATTTTCCCCCGCCTTCTTGAGGATAATGTGCCGTTCGTCATCGTCGGGCGGTATCCCCATGAGCGGGCCAATTATGTGGATGTGGATAATGTGGTCGGCGCGCGGATGGCGGTAGAGCATCTGCTGCGCCTGGGCCACGAGCGGATCGCGACGATCACCGGCCCCCTGAATATGTTCGCCGCCCAGGACCGGCTGGAGGGGTACCGGCAGGCCCTGGCAGCCCGGGGCATTCCGGTGGATGAGCGTCTCATCGCTGAGGGGGATTTTACCGAACAGGGGGGCCGAACGGCCATGCAGCGGCTTCTTCCCCATCAACCTACGGCCGTCTTTGCCGCCAGCGATATAATGGCGGTCGGCGCGATCAAAGTCCTTCGGGAGGCAGGCCTGCGGGTTCCGGAGGATGTGGCCGTGGTGGGCTTTGACGACATCCCGCTGGCCTCCATGGTGGACCCGCCCCTCACGACCGTCCGCCAGCCCATAGAACAACTGGGCAGCATGGCGGTGGAACTGCTGATCGGCCTGCTGGAAAGTCCCAAAACAAGTGGCGTTCACCGGGTTGTATTGCCTACTGAACTGGTCATTCGGGCCTCCTGCGGGGTCCGGGCCCGGTAAACCACGCGCATCCTATCCAAAAGAAAGGAGGGAAGTGCAGGGAAGTAATATCAGCATCCATCCAATGATCGTATCGTCCTACCCATCATTCCAAAAGATAGGAGGAGAAAGATGTCCCGGAAACTGATGTTTGTGATTCTGAGCGCCCTTGTGGTGGGCAGCATCCTGCTGGCGGCCTGTCAGCCGCAGACGGTAACCGTGGTCCAGACCGTCCCGGTCAAAGAGACCGTACCCGTCGTCATCACACCCACGCCGGCTCCCTCGCCGGTGGTCTATCCGCGCAATGAGACCCTCTATACCAGCGGGAAGCAGTGGGGGCCGCCTCCTTCCTGGAACCCGCTCCAGGGCGGTGACATAGCAATGGGGGTTCAAGGGCTCTGCTTTGAGACCCTGTTCCTCTACGACCCCCTGAAGAACGAGTTCATCCCCTGGCTGGCGGAGAGTGGGCAATGGACCAGCGATAAGGTCTATGAGGCAAAAATCCGCCAGGGTGTTGAATGGCAGGATGGTCAGCCTCTGACCGTGGACGATGTGGTCTTCTCCTTTGAGGTCCGCAAGACCCCGGGCACCAGTTTCCAGTACGTCTGGGACTGGCTGGAGAAAGTGGAGAAGGTAAATGATACTACCGTTCGCTTCACTTTCAGCGATCCCCGGTACCAGGAGTGGGGCTACGTCCTGTATTCGCTGACCATTGTCCCCAAGCACATCTGGGAAGGCAAATCGGCGGAGGAGATCACCACCAGCCAGAATGTGCCTCCGGTCTGCACCGGCGCCTATGCCTATGAGACCCACTCCGAAGACCGGATGGTCTGGAAGCGGAACGAGAACTGGTGGGCCACGAAACTGCTGGGGCTGAAAGTCGGGCCCAAGTACATTGTGGACATCGTTAACCCCAGCAACAACGTGGCGCTGGGCCTCTTCCTGAAAGGCGAGATGGACCTGAGCAACAACTTCCTGCCGGGTATCGCCACCTTGGTGGAGGGCGGATACGGCGTGAAGACCTGGTACGACGACCCGCCCTACATGCTCAGTGCCAACACCGCCTTCCTGTTCATGAACACCAAGAAGAAGCCCATGGATGACCCGGCGTTCCGCAAGGCACTGGCCTTCGCCATCAACACGGATGAAATCGTCACCAAAGTGTACGGCAATATCGTCCAGAAGGCCAACCCCACCGGTCTCCTCCCGGTCTGGGACCAGTACGTGGACCAGGATGTAGTGAAGGAACTGGGCTTCACCTACGATCCTGACAAAGCCAAGCAGATCCTGGCCCAGGCTGGCTACAAAGATGTGAATGGAGACGGCTGGGTAGAAGCCCCCGATGGCTCCAAGATTGAACTGAAGGTCATCGTGCCCTTCGGGTGGACCGACTGGATGGAGTCCATCAAGGTCATCGCCAACAGCGCTCAGGCGGTGGGGATCAACCTGCAGCCGGACTTCCCGGACTTCCCCAGTTACTGGGAGATGGTCCCGGGTGGCAAATTTGATATGGCCATCAACAACTTTGGCTCCCAGATGAGCAGCACCCCGTGGACCTTCTACAACTGGGTCTTCAACCATCCGCTGCAGGACACGATGTTCAACGGGAACTTCGGTCGCTACGATAACGCGGAGGTGTTTAGCCTGGTGGACCAGCTGGACCGGACGGCTGTGGATGACATCGCGGGTATGAAGGAGATCATGTCCAAGATCCAGCGCATCCAGTTAACCGAGATGCCGGCGATCCCGCTGTGGTACAACGGTCTGTGGGCTCAGTGGAACGAGACCTATTGGACCGGTTGGCCGAGCGCCGCGGAGGGTGCATCCAAGAATCTGCCGTGCACCTGGAACGGCTACTGGAACATGACTGCCATCCTCATGCTCACTGAGCTGAAGCCGGTCCAGCCGTAGCAGTCTTCTGCGCTGCCCCTCCCTCTGATGGGGGAGGGGCAGCTTTTTGCAAAATCCCGATCATTCAAACCCACTCTGAGGGCAAAATCTTTCTTGCCTCCTTTTCCCCGCACCAGGGGAGAAATCCGGCGTTGAAGAGATGGGTTGCACACCTTGCGGATTTATGATAAGATTCCAGTAACTTGCTGTCCGCCACTCGTTGTCCCCTGGTCATTATTTAGCGAAGGAGAAGATTCGTGAGACGCTATTTGGGAAGAAAACTGATCATCTACGTTCTCACTTTTTTTCTGGCAGTGACCATAGACTGGCTGATTCCCCGCTTGATGCCCGGTGACCCCATCAACGTGATGATCAGCCGACTTGGTCCTCGCAATCCGGAGGAAGTGAACCTGTTGCGTGAGTATTACCTCCGGCTCTTCGCCTTAGATGTCCCAATGTGGCAGCAGTATATCAATTTCTGGAAATCGGTGTTCCGCGGCGATTTGGGTAGAAGCACTCTGTTTTTCCCACGGCCGGTGCTGGATATCATTAAGGCGTCCGTGCCCTACGACGTCTTTCTGTTACTGCCGGCGATTTTAGCCAGTTGGTTCGCCGGGAACCACTTCGGGGCACTGGCTGCCCGGCGCCGCTGGCTGGATAACACCGTGCTGCCTCTTGGGTATATTCTTACCGCCACCCCGTATATGTGGCTGGCCCTTCTGCTGGCATGGTCACTGGGGATTGTGGCTGGATGGTTCCCCATCGCAGGCGCATACAGTTTTGCCTTGCGCCCCCATCTCTCCTGGATGTTCATCGCAGACCTGTTAAAACACTGGTTTTTGCCCTTCATGTCCCTATTTCTCATTATGTTCGGCGGCTGGGCTATTGGGATGAGGAATATGATTATCTATGAACTGGAGGCCGATTACTCCCGCTATCTGGAAACGCTGGGGGTGCCCCATAACCTGATCCGCCGGTACGCTTTCCGGAACGCCGTTCTGCCGCAGATCACTGGGCTGGCGCTACAACTGGGAACGATTGTGGCCGGCGCGGTCGCAACCGAGGTGGTGTTCGCCTATCCTGGAATCGGTAACCTGATTGTTCAGGCCATTATGAATCAGGACTACTTCCTGATCCAGGGATGTTTCCTGTTCATTATCTTGGGAGTATTGCTGGCCAACTTCTTCATTGACATCGCCTATGTTATCGTGGATCCGCGCACGCGGTTAGGGATGACGGGGGAGGCTGCATAATGAACCTGAAGGAGCGAAGCGAATTCCTGTATTTCGCCTGGAAGAACCGGAAACTGCGCATCGGTGTCTCTATTATTCTGTTCTTCGTCGTACTGGCGATTGTTGGGCCATATCTGGCTAAATATCCTCCCAACGAGTATGTGGAAGCCGCGGCGTTTCCTCCTTCAAGTAAGCACTGGTTCGGGACAACCATCTTCGGCCAAGACGTGTTCTCGCAGTTCGTTCATGGCCTGAAGGCAACTTTTGTTGTGGGCTTGATCGGGGGCAGCCTTGGTACTCTGCTGGGGGTTGTTATCGGCTTTATTGCCGGATACCGTGGGGGTATGGTGGATGAAATCCTCAATATGATCACCAACATCACGCTCATTATCCCCACTCTGGCGATATTGATCATCGTTGCCGCCTACCTCACCGTACGGGGCATCTTGACGGAAAGCATCCTCATCGGAGCAACCGCCTGGCCATGGGCTGCCCGGGCCATCCGGGCGCAAACCTTTTCCCTGCGCATCCGGGACTACGTGGATATGGCCCGGATCACCGGAATGCGGTCGTGGAAGATTATCTTTAACGAGATTGCGCCGAACATGATGTCCTATCTGCTCCTGGTATATATTCTTCAGTTCGGTGGCGCCGTCCTGAACGCCGCCGCGCTGGACTTCATTGGCCTTGGTCCGACGAATACGGTCTCCCTTGGCTTAATGATGAACTACGCGCTCCTCTGGGCTGCCCTTCCTTTGAAAATATGGTGGTGGTTTGTCCCGCCGGGGCTTGCCATCACGGCTATTGTGGGGGCACTCTATGTCACCAATGTTGGGCTGGATGAAGTCTTTAACCCCAAACTTCGGGAGATGTGAGCCGTGACCCTCCAAGTGGAGAACCTCACGCTGTATTATCAGACACTCCGGGGGGATGCCCGGGCCCTGGAAGATGCCACATTTACGATGGCCAATGGGGAAATTATGGGGGTCGCTGGCGAATCTGGCTGCGGGAAGACGACCCTCGGCCACGGTATCGTTCTCCTAAAACCCCCTATGAAATTCGTACGCGGTCGGGTCGTTCTGGACAGCGAGGAGTTGCCTATCTGGGACCGGGAGCGGATGAACGAGTACCGCTTCAAGAAGATCGCTATCATCCCCCAATATGCTATGAACGCACTGAACCCGACCCGTAAAATCGGCAAAATGATCGCCGAAGTCGTCCAATCCAGGGGGATGGACTTCGGAGCCCTGTTGCCCGAACTGAAGCGGCGGCTGGACCTGGTCGGGCTTGCTCACAGCGTGCTCAACATGTATCCGATTGAACTCTCTGGTGGGATGAAACAGCGGGTGGTCCTGGTGCTCTCCACCCTTCTGAATCCCTCCGTGCTCATTGCCGACGAGATCACCTCTGCGCTGGACGTTTCTACCCAGAAAGCGGTGATGGAAATGCTGGTGGGCTTCCGTGACCAGGGGATCGTCAAGAGCATCATGGTCATCACTCACGATATCTCTATCCTTTACCAGGTGGCCGACTCCATCCTGGTGATGTACGCCGGACAACTGGCCGAGAAAGCCTCCACGGATGTTATCATTCACCATCCTCGGCACCCGTACACGAAAATGCTCATCGCTTCATTGCCCAAAGTGGGGGTGCGGTATGCCGAAACCCGACTGACAGGTATCCCCGGTAGCCCCCCGGTGCTGCTGAATCCACCTCCCGGATGCCGCTTCCGGGAACGATGTCCGGTCGCTTTTGAGAAATGTCAGGAAGTGCCTCCATTTATAGAGATTGAACCCGGTCATTTTGTGGCCTGCTGGAGGGAATACTGAGCGATGATGCGATTGGAGAACGTCTCAAAAATCTACCGGATCGGCGCGTTCGGCGGCAAAAAACTTCCGGCCGTCTGCGACGTCAGTTTTGATGTGCGGGACGGGGAGGTGGTTTCCCTCATCGGCGAAAGTGGTAGCGGAAAGTCCACCATCGGTAAAATGATCCTGCGGCTGGTTTCCATCACGTCCGGTAAAATCTGGTTCAACGATGTGGATATTTCCACGCTGGAGGGAAATGCCCTGAAGGAATATTACCGTAAGGTGCAGGGGGTTTTTCAGGACCCCTTTGGCTCCTTCAATCCGATCTTTAAGGCCGACCGAATCTTCCGGGTTGTCCGGGAGGAATTCTTCCCCCGCGTCCCTCAGGTGGAGTGGAACAAGCGGGTGGAAGGGGCGCTGACGTCTGTTGGCCTGAATCCGCAGCAGGTCCTGAATAAATTCCCCCACCAGCTCAGTGGCGGGCAATTGCAACGGTTCCTCATCGCCCGCGCGCTATTGCTGGATATTGAGTTTCTGGTTGCCGACGAAATCATCAGCATGCTGGACGCCTCCACTCGCATAGATGTGCTGAACCTCCTGGCCGACTTGAAGTCCCGTGGGCTCTCCATCCTCTTCATTACCCACGATTTGTCGCTGGGATACTACATCAGCGAGCGGGCTGTTATTCTTTACCGGGGCTGTGTGATGGAAATGGGGCGGACGGAAAACATCTACTCTAATCCGCTCCACCCCTATACTCAGTTGCTGATGGTGTCCGTCCCCCGACTGGACCAGAAATGGCAGAAGAAGGCCGGAGGCGTGGAGACAGGCGATGCGGTCCTTCCCAGCGGCTGTGCCTATTACTCCCGTTGTCCTAACACTGGCCGGCATTGCGCCGAGTCCAGGCCCCCGCTGGTAGAGGTGGCGCCCGACCATTGGGTAGCTTGTTACCGGTATGCATAGAAAGGTTCATCCCCTGGCCAAGCACATCGGGAAAATGTCCCGTTATAAGGTGGGCGGACAGCAAGCTGTCCGCCTATCTATGCAGTCTTGTAGATTTTATCAACTTGCTCACAGGAGGAGCCTGCTGTGTCCAGGTTAACAATCATTGGTTCGCCTCTTCCCAACATCCCCTGGGAGGACCGCCCCTCAGGGTGCAGCGACGTCGTCTGGCGCTACAGCAGGAACCCCATCATCACCCGGGACGCCGTCCCCGGGGCCAACAGCATCTTTAACAGCGCGGTGGTGCCCTTCAACGGGGCCTTCGCCGGTGTCTTCCGCTGCGACAACACCGCCCGGGATATGCAGATTCATGCCGGCTTCAGCGACGACGGCATCCACTGGCAGATAGAGCCGCAGCGCATCCAGTTTGTCTGCGAGGACCCGGAGGTCGGGCAATTCATCTACGGCTATGACCCGCGCGTCTGCTGGATAGAGGACCGCTACTACGTCACCTGGTGCAATGGATACTACGGCCCGACCATCGGTGTGGCCTATACGTACGATTTCCGGACCTTCTACCAGTTGGAGAACGCGTTTCTCCCCTACAACCGCAACGGCGTCCTTTTCCCCCGCCGCATCAACGGAAAGTATGCTATGCTCAGCCGCCCCAGCGATCGCGGGCACACCCCCTTCGGCGACATATTCTACAGCGAAAGCCCAGATATGATTCACTGGGGCCATCACCGGTTCGTGATGGCCCCAGTAGGCGGCTGGCAATCTACCAAAGTCGGCGCTGGCCCCACACCGATTGAGACCCCCGAGGGCTGGCTCCTCATCTACCATGGCGTTCTGACCTCGTGCAACGGCTTTGTCTACAGTTTCGGCGCGGCGCTGCTGGACCTGGAGAAGCCCTGGAGGGTCATCTACCGGACCCGTCCTTACCTGCTGAACCCCCGGGAGTACTACGAGTGCGTGGGGGATGTGCCCAACGTGGTCTTTCCCTGCGCGGCGCTGGTGGACCCGCCGACGGGCCGGATGGCCATCTACTACGGTGGCGCAGACACGGTCACCTGCCTGGCCTTCGCGTACCTGCACGAGGTGGTGGATTTTGTGAAGGCCAACTCTTTGTGAAAAGTGAAAAGTGAAAGTGAAAAGTGAAAGTGAAAAGTGAAGTGAAACGTAAAACGCCGTTTTGCCGCAGCGGCGCACCGTTGCGGCAAAACAAATGCTCCTGTTTGGGAGCGCTCCCAATTTGCGATGGCGGCCTGACCGCCACCGCAAAACAAAAGCGATTCTCCAAAGGGCCGGAGGAAAGAACGTGCGATTTGGCTATTTTGACGACGAGCGCCGGGAATACGTCATCACCCGCCCAGATACCCCGCTCCCCTGGATCAACTACCTGGGCTGCGAGGATTTCTTCAGCATCATCTCCAACACCGCTGGCGGCTACTGCTTCTACCGGGACCCCCGCCTGCGCCGTCTGACCCGCTACCGCTACAACAACGTCCCCCTGGACTCCGGCGGACGTTATATTTACCTGCGAGACGACGAGCACGGCATATTCTGGTCTCCCACCTGGCAGCCGACCCGGCACGAGGTGGAGAACTATGTCTGTCGGCACGGCCTCGGCTACACGGTCATCGGCTCCACCTACCGGGGGGTTGCCGCTCAGACCCGCTACTTTGTCCCTCTGGGGGCCAACCTGGAAATCTGGCAGTTGACGGTGACCAATCACCGCAAGC
>DAOTWK010000020.1:0-2006 GCA_034435815.1 Anaerolineae bacterium
GGCGGCTTTCGCCGCCCGCCCCTAACCCCCTCTTTTCCCAACACCCAATTGCGGGAGGATGTCGTGAAACTCATCACTATGCACGACGCCATCGCCAGATACGTTCACGATGGCGACACCGTCGCCATAGAGGGCTTCACCGCCTGCATCTGCTTTGCTGCCGCCCACGAAATCATCCGTCAGGGCCGGCGTGACCTGGTCCTCTGCCGGATGACCCCTGACCTGGTCTACGACCAGATGATTGCCGCCGGATGCGCCCGCAAACTGGTCTTCTCGTACCTGGGCAACCCCGGCGTGGGGCCCCTGCACGCTGTCCGCCGCGCAGTGGAGAAGTCCATCCCGGTCCCCCTGGAACTGGAGGAGTACTCCCACTTTGGGATGGTCGCCCGCTACATCGCCGGAGCGTACCGTCTGCCTTTCTTCCCCCTGCGCTCCTATGTGGGGAGCGACCTCCCGAAGGTGAATCCCCGCATCCAGTTTGTGGAGAGCCCCTACGGGGATGGCCCGGTCGCCGTGGTGCCGCCTCTCAACCCGGATGTCGCCATCATCCACGCCCAGCGGGCCGACGTCAACGGCAACACCCAACTCTGGGGACTGCTGGGCGCCCAGAAGGAGGCCGCCTTCGCCGCCCGGCACGTCATCGTTGTGGTGGAGGAGGTAGTGGACGAGGAGGTCATCCGCTCCGACCCCAACCGGACCCTGATCCCCGGCCTGATTGTGGACGCGGTGGTCCACGAACCCTACGGGGCCCATCCCTCCTACGTCCAGGGCTACTACGACCGGGACAACGACTTCTACCTGCGCTGGGACGAGATCAGCCGGGACGAGGCCGCCACCCGCGCCTGGCTGGAGGAGTGGGTCTACGGCGTCCGGGACCGGGCGGAGTACGTGGAGAAGATGGGTCGGGAGACCTGGGAGCGGCTCAAGCCCGCCCAGGCCTGGGCCCAACCGGTCAACTACGGATAGAGTGGCACAGGCTTCATCCTGTGACGAGGTGGTTTACGATGAACGACTACTCTCCCTCCGAGATGATGATTGTCGCCGCCGCGCGGGCGCTGGCGGGGATCCGCACCGTCTTCGTGGGCGTGGGGTTGCCCAACATCGCCTGCAATCTGGCCCAGCGGACGGTAGCGCCGGACCTGGAACTGGTCTACGAGAGCGGGGTCTATGGCGCGCGACCGGCCCGCCTCCCCCTCTCCATCGGCGACCCGGCCCTCATCACCGGCGCGCTTTCCGTCTGCTCCATGGCCGACCTCTTCGGCCTCTACCTGCAGGGCGGACGGATAGAGGTGGCCTTTCTGGGCGGCGCGCAGATTGACCGCTACGGCAATCTGAACACCACCGTCATCGGTGACTACGCCCACCCCAAGGTTCGCCTGCCCGGCTCCGGCGGCGCGTGCGAGATCGCCATCCACGCAAAGCAGGTGTTCATCATTATGCGCCTCAGCCGCCGGTCTTTCGTGGAGAGGCTGGATTTCCTCACCAGTCCGGGCCACCTGAATGGCTCAGGGGAGCGGGAGCGGCTGGGGATGCCCGGTCGGGGGCCGCAGGTCGTCGTCACCGATAAATGCGTCTTCCGGTTTGACCCCACCAGCGGCGAGATGGTGGTGATGAGCCTGCATCCGGGGGTCCGGCTGGAAGATGTGCGGGCGGAGATAGGCTGGGACCCCCGCGTTTCCCCCGAACTGACGGAGACGGAGCCGCCGACCCCGGAGGAACTGCGCCTTCTGCGGGAGGAACTGGACCCGCTGGGGGTGTACCGGTCGTAGAGAGTGGGGGAATCAGCGAATCAGCGAGGGTACCTCGCTAATTCGCTGACTCTTGATTCACCGATGGAGGATTTATGGACATTCGGGAGGTTGTCATTCTTTCCGCCGTGCGGACGCCCATCGGGGCGTTCGGCGGCGTGCTGAAGGACATCCCGGCGGCCCGGCTGGGAGCCATTGCCGCCCGGGCCGCGCTGGAACGGGCCGGCATCTCCGCCGACGCAGTGGATGAGGTCATCT
>DAOTWK010000021.1:0-10746 GCA_034435815.1 Anaerolineae bacterium
CATGGCTGAAGATAACGACCGCGCCGGGGGCCATCCGGCCGTTCAGGTCGGAGCGAATCCGGTCCGGATGGACAAATTGACCCGGACCCAGATAGAAGCCGCCGACCAGGGTGGGCTGGGTACAGGTGCCGCCCCAGTAGACCCCGTGGCCCATGTAGAGCAGGAAGTGGGCACCCGTCGCGGCGGTGACGATGTCCGCCCAGGTGAAGGAGCGTTCGCCGTAGTAGAACTTCTCCACTGCGACGTTGTGGCTCTGAAGAGCCGCAACGGCCCGGTCCATATCCTGCTTGTAAGTGGACGTTGCGTCTCCGACGTCCCCCACGATGGCCACGGCCTTCAGGGTAACAGCGGCGGGGGCTACCCGGGGTTCGGGAGGGGGGAGAGGGGTGAAAGTGTAGTCGTCGGGCCCGCGCAGGGGCGGGGCGATATGGGCTGGCGGCTCCGGCGGCGCGGCCAGGGCCCCAGTCCAGGCCAGCGCCAGCAGGATGCCAAGGGCGAAACTGATCCACGGGGTTATGGGAGTTCGCCGTGTCATTTCTTCGCTACCTCCTGATATAAAAGCAAAAGACGGGGCAAACGATGGCCCCGTCCCCCTGATACCTGGTAAGGTTACTCCATATTATACCACATTTTATGCCACATTGTATTCCCGGATGCTGAGGTTCGGACACGAGTAGGGAACGGCTGGATTCTACGACTGATTTACCGGATGAACCATTTAGGATGGCCGATTTCTATCCGCCAGGAGCCCGGTATTGGGCCCCAGGTCGGCGTCGCTGGGCCAGGAGCCGAAGACGAGGGTATCCGGACGGGCAGGCCGCCACTGCGCGCAACGTTCGATCCGGTTGGGGGTGTTGGTCAGGTTGCGCTCATCGCCGGAGGTCAGGTCTATCAACTAAAGGTCGGAATCGGGGGCGGTGTATAACGCCTGGGTGCCGTCAGGAGAAAGGACGACGTCGGAGCGATTCAGGATTTGCTCAGGTGAACCGTCTTTTTCAACCCTCCACAGGCCGGTGTTGGTGCCGAAGAAGAGGCCGGGAGGCATATCCGCTGACGGGGCCAGAGTCGGCTCAGGTGTGATGGCCCGCAGCGTGACCAGAGCGGCTTCGACCAGGGCGGGGTCTCCGCGAGGGATAAAGCCTACCGCGCGGCCGGAGGGGGATACGATCAGCCAGACGACCGGTGGGCGGTCTCCCTCCGGTGTCATCTCCACGCGCAGAGCGGGGAACTCACCCAGGGTGGTCGGCTGGACGTCGCGGATGAAGGGCCCCCACGCCCCGCGCCGGGCCTCGTCCAGCGCCAGGTCCAAAGTGGTGCTTTCATCCGAAAGGACTGCGAGGGTGAGAACCCCCTGGGTGATGCCGGTCTCGTCCTTGACGGTAAACTGGGCCTCTGCGCCAGGGTGGCCGTCCACTTGCCACGTGGCCGGGATATCGAAGGCGATGCCCAACACAGGATCGCTGAAGAGCGTGGTGGGCTCAGGCACCGTGAACCTGAGCGTCTCGCCGATTTCCTGGATGTGGTCTTTATCTGCCCGGAGGATAAGGAAATGGTAGAGGTCTCTGCCGATCCCAACCGGTTGGGGGTACAGGAAGATCATCGCCGCCTGATAGTCCATATTGGCAGGCTGATTGTCGGAAGGGAGAATCCGACACGCTGCAAGGTCTCGGATGCGGATGTTTTCTACATCGGGTCGAGAACCGTATGGCAGCAGTTTGTGAAAGGATTCGGCCTGGCAAACTTCGCTCAGCGTCCGGCCCACCCCAGAAACGGCCGATAGCATAAAGAACCCGTCCGGGCCACCGTATCTGGTCTGATAGCCTTCCACCGGTTGCCAGTGGGCCGGATACCGGAGCGAAACTCTGTACGTCGGATCGGTGTATTCGACCCACGCAGTGTTGGGAGACACATTCGTAATCGAAGGGGTAGGTGTTTTTTCGATCCCTACCTCTTCAAAGACCTGCACCCAGCCCAGCACCTCGGCGGTAGCGGGCAGGGGAAGGTCGGCAATGGCGCCGGTGGTGACGTCTATCAGTTGGTAACGGGTCTCGCGGCCCAATCCTTCCAGCCAGGCCACCAGCAGGTGACCAGGCGGCTCGGGCGCCCAACCGATTAGACGGGCTTCGGGACTCTCCAGTGCCAGGACTTGACGGAACGAATGGTCGCTCACCTGCATCACCCACAGCGCAGCGGTTGGGGCAGCCTCCAGGCCCGGCTCTCCTGCATTCACCAGGAAAGCCAGCGATTCTCCATCCGGCGACCAGCGCAAGTCCATTGCATAGGCCGAGAACGGCAGGTTGTAGGTCTCGGGCACAGTGGATTCTCCGGCGACCGAGTACAGGTCCAGGCGAGAGGAGACGACGGCGCTGCCGGCCCGTGCGACGGCCAGGCGCGTCGCGCCGGGAGAGAGAGCGAGGTCTGCAATCTGGTCGGTATCGTAGAGCGGGATGGTTTTCAGGCGATCGCCGTTGCGGGCGCTCATCACCCAGACGGCGCTGTAGCGCTCCTGACCGCCCACCGGCACAGCGATGAGGGTACCGGCAAGGATGTCGTAGCCCAGGAGGAGCAGGTTGGCAAATCCCGGCTCCGGCGGGGCCGGGGGCATCGGCGGCGGGGTAGGTGTCGGCCCTGCCGGGCGAGCCTGGATGGTGACGATTTCCCGCCGGTTGTACCCGTCCACTCTGCCCAATTCCACGCGACGGCTGCCATCGTCCTTCTCGTAGGCCGCAGCGTAGGCCAGCGTCTTGCTGCCCCGTGACCAGCACAGATTCACATCCAGTCCTCGATCCATCCTCCGCTCGGCAAAGTCCATGAGTTCGTGTGTTTCACCGGTTGCCGGATCCAGAACGTAGAGGCGAGCGTCCAGGACGTAGGCCAGGTAGCGAGAGCCCAGGGTGCGGCTGGCAGCAATATCGGGGAGTTCGGCAACGAGGCGGGGCTGGGAGCCATCGGGCGCGGCGAGCCAGAGTTGCCCTTCGGCAGCCAGGCGGTAGACCAGGCGCCATTGGGGAGGCACCGGGAGAGTGGGCGTCGGAGCCGCCAGTGTGGGAGGACTGTCAGGCCGCGCCGGTATGGATGTGGATATAGGCGTGCGCTCAATACCCATCTCCAGCGTGCCGCAGGCGGCGAGGGACAGAGAGAGGGTGAGCACAATAAGCAGGTTGGTCAATCTTGAGAGAACCATTGGCGTGTTCATCCAACACCTCCGGGACAAACTGAAAGTTTGTCCTGACGATAGCACGCCGATGTTACAGGGGTATGGCATGGGTGTTACAGTTCTGAAACAGGGGGTTGCGGCCCGGTTACACTACCGGATGGGCAGGCGGAGGGTGACCACTGTGCCCTGCCCGACGCGGCTGCGCAGGCTCACCTGTCCGCCGTGGCGCAGGACGATGGCGCGCACCAGGGCCAGGCCCAGCCCGCTGCCGGGCGTGCCGCGCGCCCCTTGCCCGCGGTACAGTTCCTCCCACACGTGGCCGAGTTCCTCTTCCGGGATGCCCGGCCCGGTGTCCGCAACCTCCACGACAACCGTCGCGCCATCCTCAAAGGCGCGGAGTTCCACCGTATCGCCGGGACGGGTGAATTTGAGGGCGTTATCCAGCAGGTTGTGCACGGCCAGCAGGAGCAGGTCCCGGTCGCCGGTGACGGTCGGGAGAGGCCAGGGGGCGCGGGGAAGGACGAGGTTCAGGTGGTGTGTCGCCGCCTCCGGCCGCTCCCGGGCCAGCGCCAGGGCCTCTTCCAGCAGACCGTTCAGGTCTACAGGGGCATGTTCAATGGGGCGGGCTTCCAGTTCGGCCAATTTGCGCAGGTCGGCGACCAGGCGGCTCAGGCGCTGGGCCTGGCTTTCTACGCCGGTCAGCGCCTCGCGCCGGGGCGCCTCCGTCGGGGCTTCGGCCAGGTTGGCGAGGGCCGCGCGCAGCGCGGTGAGGGGATTCTTGAGTTCGTGGTCCAGACGCTGCAGGAAACGCCGCCGGTCGTCGGCGGCCTGCGCCTGGGCCTGGGCCAGCGAGGCCCGGCGCGTCCGCTTCAGGAGACGATGTACCCCCCATCCGGCTGCAAGCAAAAAGGAGAAGGTCAGACCCACCAGCGCGACCAGGGCGGCCGCGTCGGCCCGCGCGTAGAAGATGGGATTGGCTGTTAGGTAGCGAAGCAGCACCGAGGCGACCAGCCCCAGTACCAGGGGAAGTAGGATGAGCAGATAGAGCCGCTTCACGTCCCTGCCTCCACCGGCGCGATGAAGCGGTAGCCCTGGCCGGGCACGGTCTCGATGTAGCGGGGCTGGGCTGCGTCGTCGTCCAGCGCCCGGCGCAGTTCGGCAATGCGGGTATCCACCGTGCGCGTCCCGGCGGGATAATCCCACCCCCAGACGGCGTCCAGGAGCCGCTCGCGCGTCAGGAGTTCGTCGGGATGGGTCATCAGGTACTCCAGCAAGGCGACCGCTTTGGGGGTGAGCATCAGTTCCCGCCCTTCCAGGTAGACCCGGCGGGAGAGGCGGTCCAGGCGCAGGGGGCTGCTGATCAAGGAGCGAGCCACGGCGAGGGGCGGTTGGCCCGGGCGGGCGCGACGCAGGACGGCGCGGATGCGGGCCACCAATTCGTAGGGGTCAAAGGGCTTGTTGAGGTAGTCGTCGGCGCCCTCTTCCAGCGCCATAGCCCGCTCGGTGGATTCGCCGACCTGGGTGAGCAGGATGATGGGAGTCCAGTTCCCTTCGCGGCGCAGACGGCGCAGCACTTCGCGCCCATCCAGGCGAGGCATCAACACATCCAGGACGATGAGGTCGGGCCGGACGCGGGCAGCCTCACGGAGCGCCTCTTCGCCGTCGGCGGCGACGGTCACCTCGAAGCCGGCCCGCTGCAGGAAGGGGGCCAGGTTCTCGGTGATGGCGGGTTCGTCGTCTACGAGAAGGACTTGAGGGTGTTTCATCGTTGCAGCATGAACAGGGAAGTAAAAAACTCCCGTCCGCTTTTCGGAATATGTTAGAAGGTGGACAAAAACACCCGGTTCCCTCTCATCTATACAACATTGTATTCCCGAATCAATTTTCCCTCGCGGAAGCGGGTGATGGAGAGGGAGGAGATGTCCAGGGTATGGGCCTGACCGTCCAGAACCTCCTCTGCCAGCAGAAGCCCGCAGATGGGGCCGTGCATGAAGCCGTGCCCGCTGAAGCCCCCGATGATGTAGAACCCCTCCAGTTCGGGCACCCGGCCCAGAATCGGATGCGCATCCGGCGTGACCTCGTAGAGGCCGGCCCAGTGGCTGGCCAGCGTGGCCTTCTCCAGAATCGGCATCCGCTTCATCGCGGCCTCCAGGTGGACCAGTTCCCACTCTTCATCTACGGACTGGTCAAACCCGGGCGGTTCGTTCGGATTGGACATCCCGGTCAGGATACCTGGCCCCTCGCGGTGGAAGTAGAGGGACTGAGCGAAGTCAATGACGAAGGGGAAATCAGGCGGGACCTCCGGGATGGGGCCGGTGACGACGATCTGGCGACGGATGGGGACGATGGGAATCTCCACCCCGGCCATTTTTCCCACCTCCCCGGCCCAGGGCCCTGCCGCGTTGACAACGATGGGAGTGGAGACCATCCCCCGGTTGGTCACCACGCCCCGCACTCGGCCCCCGGCGACCTCTATGCCGGTGACCTCCACGTCGTTGAGGAGGCGAGCCCCCAGCCGCCGCGCCCCGGAGATGTATCCCTGGACGACGGAGTTGGGGTCCGCCAGGCCGTCCCGTTCATGAAATGTGCCCGCCAGGACGCCCTCCAGGTTGATCAGCGGCACCATGCGGGCGATGTCCTCCACCTCCAGCCATTGGGTCATCACGCCCAGCCGATGCTGCATATCCACCTGGGAGCGGAAGGCGGCCACATCCTCCTGGCGGGTCAGCAGGAAGAGGTAGCCGCAATAGCGCAGGTCAATGGGCTGGCCCAACTCTTCCTCAAAGCGGTCCAGCATAGGGAGGCTGAGGAGGGAGAGGCGGACATTGATTTCGGTGGCGAACTGATAGCGGATGCCCCCGGCGCACTTGCCGGTGGCCTGGAGGCCGAAGAAGGGCTCCCGCTCCAGGAGAAGGACGTTCCGGCAACCCTTAAGGGCCAGGTGATAGGCGGTGCTGGCGCCCATCACCCCGCCACCGATGATGACGACATCTGCGGTGGAAGGGAGATCCATCTATCCCTCCGCTAAATCCCAGCCTCAGCCGGTCGGACGAAGGCCAGCCGATAGAGCAGGATGATGGCGACCAGATAGGCGATGGTCTTAGGGAGCATCATCGCGCCCAGGACCGGGTACTGCTCCGCGCCCAGGACGGTCACCCAGTAGGTGGCGAAAGAGGCGACCAGGCACCAGGCAATGGCCTCCAGCAGGCGGCGGTCCCGCCCATCAGCCTCCGACCGGTCCCGGAAGAGGGCCAGGATGGCTATCAGTCCCATCAGGGTGAAGGGAATGTTCCGGTAGATGCGCCAGCCTGGAGCGGCATCCCCCTCCCAGCCGTTCAGCGGGCAGGGGAGCAGGCCCAGCCGGACGATCAGCAGGCCCAGCATCAGCCACGACCACAGGTCCCAGCGGACTCCTCGTCGCTCCTGCCGATACTGGAACAGCAGCAAGTAGAAGACGCTCATCGTGGCCGAACTGATGACCAGTCCCAGAGCGATCCAGTCCCACTGGCGGCCGAACCAGGTGAGCAGGGTGGAGAAGGTGTGGCCGCTGATGGTGCGGTAGATGCGGGGGATGGTGTGGAAAGAGTCGCCCAGGGCCAGGAGCAGGACGGCCCAAAAGGGCCACCTCAGAACGGAGCGGGTTTCAGGCGAAACGCGCCGCAGCGCCAGGGCCATCAGGACGGTCACCGTCCAGGCGCCCACCAGATAGATAATGCTGACGATAACGGTGCTCCATTCGGCAGCAGGGGGCATCATAGGAGACCTCCGGTCTAGGCGTAGTGTTTTATAACTTTCTGAGTTTTTCTATCAGTGCTTCCGCTTCTTCCAGCGCCTCCTGGACTTCCTCCTCTGTGAGGCTACTATCAATGATAAGGGGATACCGCTCCACGATGTAAAACGCGGTGATTTTCTGACAGACCGGACGGAAGGCTTCCAGAGAAGGGTCGTATGCCAGCGCAGCATTCAATAGTACTTCCAGGTCGTGAATGCGTTCTAAGGCCCAACCTCGGGAGAGGAGATACGCCTTGAGGAACTTCTCCACAGCCTGCTGAAGGAAGAAACCCGCTGCGGCGGGGTCCTGAACGGCCAGGAGATGGGCGACTCGCTGGAGGTCCCGCTCGGCGATCCGCAGCCAGTCAGCAGGATAAAGCGATTCTTTACCCGGCATACAGGACCTCCCCCTCTTCCAGGATTTCTGCAATAAACTGGTCACCGACTTCTAACCGATGGGCCAATTCCTGGGGGGTGAGGATGATGGTCTCCAGAGGGATGAAGCGCTGAGAATCGGAGAGCAGACGACGGACCGTAACCCAGCGGTCCAGGAATCGTTCCGACGTCTCCTTGACAATCAATAGGTCAATATCGCTATCCGGTCGGGGGTTCCCGCGCGCGTAGGACCCGAAAAGGATGATCTTTTGGGGCGCATATCCCGCGACGAGTTTGCGGACAATTTCCTGGATGACCTGTCGGGCCTCAGAGACCATCTCCGCTTCTCTATTCGGGGGGCGGCCACTTTTAGGCGGCCGCCCCTCTCCTTTCACCGACGGGCAAATTCTATGATGATCTGGGCCACCTCTGCGCCGACGCGCTCCGTAGCCTCTACGGTGCCCGCGCCAATGTGGGGGGAGCCGATGACCTGCGGGAGTTCCATCAGCCGCCGGCCCCGGTCCTCCTTCTCGTCCTCAAAGACGTCCAGCGCAGCGCCCGCCACCTTCCCGCTGACAATCGCGTCGTAGAGGGCGGCCTCGTCCAGCGTCCCGCCGCGCCCGCAGTTGACGATGTATACGCCCTTTTTCATCTTCTCAAACTCCGCGCGCCCGATGATGTAGCGAGTTTCGGGTGTGAGCGGGACGTGGAGGGAGATGAAGTCGGAGCGGGCCAGCAGTTCGTCCAGCGAGACCTGGGTGGCGCCAGGGACCTCGGTGGGGGTGCGGCGGTAGAAGAGGACGGTCATACCCAGCGCGGCGGCCTTCTGGGCCACCAGTTGGCCGATGTTGCCGCATCCTACCAGCCCCAGCGTCTTCCCGGCCAGTTCTATCCCTTTGCTGAAGGCCTTCTTCTCCCACTGCCCGGCCTTCATCGTAGCAGTGGCCTGGGGAATTTGGCGGGCCAGCGCGAAGAGATAGCCGATGGTCAGTTCGGCCACGGAGTTGGCGGAGGCCAGTGGGGTGTTGCGCACTTCAACCCCCTTCGCCTGGGCGTGCTTGACGTCAATGTTGTCCACACCCACGCCGCCCCGGACGATGAGTTTCAGGTTGGGGGCCTTATCCATCACCGCCGCGGTAACTTTGGTGCGGCTGCGGACCACCATCACGTCGTAGTCGGCGGCGACGGCCTCCAGTTCCTCCGCCGTGATGGTATCCCGGACGTCCACCTCAATCCCGGCCCGGCGCATCGTCTCTACGGCTTCCGGGTCTATGGGGTCGCAGATCAGGACTTTCATTTCTCACCTCCCAGTCACACGTCGCAGGGAGCAGGCCGACGGTTTACTGCAGCCCGAGAATGTCGTTAATCTGCTCCAGCAGCCAGCGGATGTCCTCCACTGTCAGGTCGCCCATATGTGCAATACGGAAGCACCTCTCCTTCAGGTCGCCGTAGCCGTTGGAGATAATGGCGCCCCGCTTGCGCAGTTCCTGGTTCAGCCCCTCCACGCTGATCCCCCGGGTATTGGTGATGTTGGTGACAGTGGGGGAGAGGAAGCGCTCATCGGCGAAGAGAGCGAAGTACTTGCGGGCCCAGTCCTGCACGATGGAGGCCATCTCCTGGTGGCGTCGCCAGCGGTTCTCCAGGCCCTCGGCCAGGATGTCGTCCATCTGCTTGTTCAGCGCCTGAATGAGGCTGATGGCCGGAGTCGCGGGGGTCTGCCCCTTGTCATACCGCTTGTCCATCTGGGCGTAGGCGAAGTAGTGGCCGGGGTACTTGACCTGCTTGGCCCGCTCCCGCGCCCGGTCGCTGACGGCGCAGACGGTCAGGCCCGGCGGCAGGGCGAAGCACTTCTGCACGCCCGCAAAGCAGACATCCAGCCCCCAGGCGTCAAACTCAATCTTCACCCCGGCCATACAACTGACCGCGTCCACCAGGATCAGCACGTCCGGATACTTCTGGCGGACCAGAGCGGCAATCTCCCCCACTGGGTTCATCACACCGGTAGCCGTCTCGTTCATCGTGAGGGTGATGGCGTCGTAATCCCCCTTGGAGAGAGCCTCGTCCACCATTTCCGGGGTAATTCCCTGTCCCAGGGGGACTTCCAGTTTTTCGGAGGGGATGCCGTTCTGTAGGCCAATCTCGTACCAGCGCTGGGAGAAAGCGCCGCAGACGGTGAAGAGGATGGGTTTGCCGGTAGAGGCCTGCCGGATGGAGCCCTCCATCACGCCGGTGGAAGAAGAAGCATAGAGGTAGACGCGCTGCTGGGTGTAGAGGAGTTGTTGGAGTTTCGGGGTCACTTCCAATTGGAGTTTGGAGTATTCCGGAGCCCGATGGCCGATCATCGGTACGGTCTGTGCTTCCAGAATTTCCTTGCGCACGTGGGTTGGTCCGGGGATAAAGAGCTTAGGGTACATAGGTTCACCTCCTCAGATGTTGTGAAACGGGTGGAAGATATCAACAACGAAGTCGTGAGACTTCGCATTCTGCTACTTCTCATTGTAGTAAGGCCGCAGGAAAAGTCAAGTTGCAGACACAGGGAAGCACGCTACCGCATCAATCTGCGCACGGCCTCCGCGCTTTCCTGCTGCAGCGCGGCCCGGGCAATCTGGTCAGCCTCTTCCCTTGTCAGTGAGCGGATCATCCGTTTGGCCTGCGGGATGGCGGTCGGGCTCATACTGAATTCATCTAGGCCCAGTCCCAGCAGGATGGGGATGGCGACGGGGTCTCCGGCCAATTCCCCACAGAGGGAGACCCACTTCCCGCGCGCGTGGGCGGCAGCGATGACATCCCGCACCAGCCGCAGGACGGCGGGGTGGAGCGCATCCGCCAACGGAGCGACGGCGGCGTGGGTCCGGTCGGCCGCCATCACGTACTGGCTCAGGTCGTTGGTGCCGATGGAGAAAAAGTCTACCTCTTCAGCCAGATGGTCGGCGATCAGTGCAGCGGATGGGACTTCTACCATAATGCCGACGGCTACGTCGGCCACTGCGTGGCCTTCGGCCTGGAGTTCAGCGCGACATTCTTCCAGGAACGCCCGCGCGGCCCGCACTTCCGCGACGGTCGTCACCATCGGGAACATGATTTTGAGGTTGTGGCCCGCGCCGGCCCGCAGGGCGGCCCGCAACTGGGGGCGGAACATCTCCGGTCGGGTCAGGGAGAGGCGGATGGCGCGCAACCCCAGAGCGGGATTTCGTTCGGGGGGCAGTTCCAGGCCGGGCAGTTGCTTATCGCCGCCCACATCCAGCGTCCGCAGGACAACCGGGCGGTTGCCAAAGAGTTCCAGGATAGCCCGGTAGGAGTGGTACTGTTCCTCTTCATCGGGGAGGGTGGGGCGGCCCAGGTAGAGGAATTCGGTGCGGAGCAGGCCGATACCGTCGGCGCCGATCTCCCGGGCCAGTTGGGCTTCCTCCAGGGTGCCCACATTGGCGGCGACGACGATCCGA
>DAOTWK010000022.1:0-3910 GCA_034435815.1 Anaerolineae bacterium
TACCCCTCCAGACGCAATAACTCTGCCAAGGAAATCCGGGTCGTCGCTTCGTCGTCTACTACCAGAATGCGAGAGGTTCGGGTCTCCGGCATGGCATCTCTCCTGATCTCAGTTCATTTCGGCCAGCGGCGCAACTTAGGGAGTTGAACATATTGTCCGTATTGGCGGTTCTATCGACACAGAAACAATGCCATTTTCCTCCAGTTCTGCCCAATCCGGTGAACCCCGAAAAGCAATGAGCATTATGGCGGCGGTACGGGCAGGCGGACAACGAAGGTCGCGCCCTGCCCCGGCTGGCTGGAGACCTCTATGGTCCCGCCGTGTCGCTCCACAATGCCATAACTGATGGCCAGACCCAGCCCTGTACCGCTAGGCTTGGTTGTGTAGAAAGGTTCGAAGATGTGAGCAATCTGTTCAGCCGTCAGGCCGGGGCCGGAATCCCGGAAGGCGACCAGAACCCAACGCTGATCCTCGGTCAGCAAGGTGCCCACACGCAATTCCCCGCCATCCGGCATCGCCTCCACCGCGTTGATGATGATGTTTAGGAAAACCTGGGTCAACTGGTCAGGGACGCCCAGAATCAGCGGTAATTTTTCTGCAAAACGGGCAGAAATCCGAATATTTCCGTGCTGAAGCCGCTTGTCAGCAATCGCCAGAGCATCCCGCAAAAGACGGTTGACGTCCACCTGTACGATGCCCCCCTTAGAGGGGCGATAGAATTCCAGCATTCGCTGGACAATCTCTATCAGCCGTTCCACCTCTTTTTGGGCCATCCCCAGATATTCTCCCCGTTTTTCGGCCGGGAGCCGGTCGGTCATCGCCAGGTGGATGGTATTGTGGATAGCCTGAAGGGGGTTGTTGATTTCGTGGGCGATGGAGGCTGCCAGACGGCCAATGGCGGCCATTTTCTCGGCCTGGATCAGCTGGGCCTGGGAACGCTCCAAAGCGCGGGCGTAATCGTTCACTTCAGCATACAACTGAGCATTCTCTACCGCCACAGCGACAGAGCCAGCCAGCATCTGGAGAAGGTCCCGGTCGGTCTCAGTAAACGGGCCTCCTATTTTATCGGCCAGTTCCAGAGCACCGATGACCTGCTCTCGCACTATAAGAGGAACACAGAGAACGGAGCGCGTTTGCAGGTCCCACCCGTCCACCCGAGGAGAGAAAAGGGGATCGTGGGTCGCGTCATTCGTCAGATATGGCTGCCCGGTTGTCACCACGTGGCGGAGAATGCTCCGTTCCATGGGAAGGGGACGGCCCATCAGCGGATGGCTCCCCGCCACACTCTGATAAAAGGTCATATCCCCAGCCTCTTCGTCCATCAAAACCAGAACACCCGCTGCGGCGGGGAGAATTCTACGGACCCCCTCCATAGCAGCCGTCAACACCTCTTCCAGGTCCAGGCTGGAGATGATGGTGCGGCTCACCTCAGTCAGAATGGCCAGTTCCCGGTTGCGCTGGCGCAGGACCTGCTCTGTGTTGCGGATACGCATGATGACCTGAATGCGCGCCACCAGTTCCCGGGGGTCAAAGGGTTTGGTGAGATAGTCGTCTGCACCCATCCCCAACCCGAGGGTTTTGTCGGTGATGGAGGTCAGAGCAGTGGTGACAATGATGGAAGTAGTCGCCAGGAGGGGATCCGATTTGACGCGGGAGATGACTTCGTAGCCGCTGATGCCGGGCATCAGGATGTCCAGCAGGAGGACGTCCACCGGTCGGCCAGAGGCGTTCTCTCGTCGCAAGAGTTCCAGGGTCTCTTCGCCGGAGCGAGCCTCCAGGACCTCGCACTCGGTCAGTTCCAGGACTTCCCGAATCAGGCCGGCAATCTGTGGGTCATCGTCGGCGATGAGGATGCGAGGAACGGCGCGATTTTCGGCCATGACAGCGTTTACGGTCTATCCGTTGATGACACAGGCAATGACATAAAGATTTTTGTACCTGTTCAGGCCTTACAGCCTGAACAGGGTTTGATAGCCTTCCACACCCTTAGTCCTTACTCTTCCCTTGGCAAAAGAGAGGAGAGAAGGGGGTTTGGAGGCGGCAGCAAAGCCGCCGCCCCCAAACCCCAATTCCTCACCACTCCGAGAAAGGAGAGGTGCTGCTGAAGGTGGCAGTGAGAGAGGTGATGCCGAACAGTTACGTCTTCCTTGCCTCCTCCGGCGGATGCAGGACGGCATCAATGATTCCGTACTGGCGGGCCTGCTCGGCCGTCATGTAGAAGTCCCGGTCGGTGAAGCGCTCTATCTGTTCATCGGAGAGGCCGGTGTGTTTCTTCAGCAAGTCGTTCAGCAGAGCCCGCTGGCGGAGAATCTCCCGCGCGGCAATCTCTATGTCCGTTGCCTGGCCCTCCACACCACCCAGAGGCTGATGGAGGTGGATGGTGGCGTGAGGCAGGGCAAAACGGCGCCCTTTGGTCCCCGCCGTCAGCAGGACGGTGGCCATGCTGGCCGCCATCCCCACCGCGATGGTAGAGATGGGGGCCCGGATGAGTTGCATTGTGTCGTATATCGCCAGTCCCGCCGAGATAATCCCACCCGGAGAGTGAATGTAGAGGGAAATCTCCCGCTCCGGGTCCTCCCGATCCAGGAAAAGCAATTGGGCGATGACCAGATTGGCAATCTGGTCAGTAATGGGGGTGCCGAGGAAAACAATGCGCTCCCGCAAAAGCAGGGAGAAAATATCGTAAGCCCGTTCTCCCCGACTGGTGGATTCAATAACCATTGGGATCAGATTACGGGGTCTCATCCTCGCCTCCTGTCGGCGGTTCGGGTACCGGTTCGCCCCGGGCAATTGCAATCAGTCGGTCCATCACCTTCTCATAGAGAATCTGGGCGCTCAGATGCTTCCGATTCTCCGGCTTTTCCAGTTGAACACGTATGGCTTCGGCCCGGTCTCCCCACTCCTCGCTCATAGTCTGGATGCGCTGGTCCACTTCCTCATCGCTCACCTTCAGCCCCTCCGCCAGCGCGAGTTCCCCCAAGACCAGCATCCGACGGACCTGATAATCCGCAACGGGATGGAGCCGCTCATGGAGGTCTTCCAGGGTCTGCCCGGTAACTTTCAAGTAGTCCTGAAGGCTCATCCGTTGCTCTTCCCGCACTCTCTCCTCAAGCTGCTCCACCAGGTCCTGCAATCGCTCTTCCAGCAGGACAGAGGGGTACTCCACTTCCGCCTGTTCCACCAGCCGCTGGACAACAGTTCTGGCATATTCCTCCCGCGCGCCCCTTTCCCTCATCTGCAAAAGTTGCCTCCGGATGTCCTCTTTTAACGCTTCCAAGTTCGGGTAAGGGCCGGCCGCTCGGGCCAGGTCATCATCCAGTTCGGGGAGGATGCGGTTATACAGTCCCTGCAGCCGAACGCGGAACTCTGCCTCTTCGGAGGGTTGCCCGCTGGGCATCTTGAGGCGAAAGGTGCGCTCCTCGCCGGGTATCATCCCCTCCAAGGCACTGTAAAAGCCAGGGGCCGGATAGGTATCATCGGGGTCCAGAACAACTTCCGCATCATCGTCTTTCAGAAACAGTTCACCCTGGTCTGTATGGCCCTCCACCCGGATATGCAGGAGGTCCCCCGGCTGAGCGCCCCGTCCTTCCACTGGTTCTGATACGGCATTTTCCTGGCGAATGTCCTCCAGTACGCTCTGAAGTTCCTCTTCCGTCACCTCCACAGAGGGGAATTCCACCCGCAAAGAGCGATAGTCCCCCAGGCGGACAATGGGTGGAAGAGGCAGGGTAAAGATGAGCCGCATAGGACTCAATTGAACGTCTTCCAAACTCGCCGGGCCATAAGGAGTGATTCCTTCTTGCTGTATGGCGGCCCGGTAAAATTCCCGGGTCAGGTCCTCCGCCACCTGCTCCCGCAAACGTTCCTCGCCATATCGTTGCAGAATCACGCTATAGGGGGCCTTGCCCTT
>DAOTWK010000023.1:0-14418 GCA_034435815.1 Anaerolineae bacterium
CTGCTCCGGGGGGAAAAGTGAATGCCAGGAATTGTTTTCACGTCGGCGGTAGAGCCGCTGATGCGAAAATGCTCTTCCACATTCGGTCATTGGGGAGATTTGCAGTCAGAAAAGACTGGGGTTACTTTTGCGGGCAGGGGTAAATGAAAATGGGCCTTACCCCTGGGGCTGTTGAGGTAGAGGATGGGAATTAGAGAAGTTACTCTTGCGGGCAGGGGTAGATGAAAATGGGCCCGAATAATTCCTCCTGCTGTACCTGGATGAGTTCTTGCTTCATCAGTTCCAGTACGGCCAGGAGGGTGATGATGGTTTCTGCTCTCCCATTGACCTCCATCAGCAGGTCCTGTAAGCGGAGACATCTCATCCGGGTGAGCCGTTCCTGAATCCAGGCCATCTGTTCGGCCACCGTGATCAGAGGCAGGGCGATGACCGTTTCCACCGCAGGAGCCGAGTGCGGCCGCAGCGCATCTTGGGCGGCCCGCAACAGGTCTTCCATCGTTACATCGGCCAGGATGACAGAGGGGTCCACTCTTCCCGCGCAGGCCTCTTTGGGGAGCGCTACCCGCACATAGGCCCGCCATCCCCGCTCCTCCAGCCGCGCCAGTTCCCCAGCGACGACCCGATATAGCCGATACATCTCCAGTTGCCGGATCAGGTCCGCCGCGACCGCATCCTCTTCGCTGCCCCGAGGGCGATACCCCGGCAACAAGACCCGGCTCTTGATGAGCACCAGTTTCGCTGCCACTACCAGAAAGGCGGTCAGGTCAGCCAGACTTCGTCGGCCCATCTCTTCCACAATGGCCAGGTACTGATCCGTCACCTGGGCCAGCGAGACAGCGGTAATATCCAATTCCTCCCGCTCAATCAACTGGAGCAGGAGGTCCAGCGGCCCCTCAAAGACCGGCAACTGGATGGGGTAGCAGCGCATCATAGAGAATCAGAAGCATCAGCGATGAGGCGCACGTCGCCCACCAGGACGCCCTGGGGGAGGACGAAGACCGGGTTCAGGTCCATCTCGGCAATTTCCGGGTAGAGGAACGGGAGGTCGGAGACGCGCGCGATGAGGTCGGCCAACGCGTCCAGGTCGCCTGGAGGACGGCCGCGCGCGCCGGCCAGCAGGGCCGCGATGCGGGTCTCCCGAATCATCGCTGCGGCCTCGTCCCGGTCCACCGGTGCCACCCGCAGCACCACGTCCTGCAACAATTCGGTGTAGATGCCCCCGGCCCCGAAGGCCACCACCGGGCCGAACTGCGGGTCCCGGAACACACCCACCAGCACCTCCTGCGCGCCCTGGATGAGGGGGTAGATGACAACGCCCTGGAAGTTCCGGCCCGCCGCTATGTCCGCCAGGCGCGCGAAGCCATTGCGGGCGGCGTCGTCGTCGGCGATGCCCAGGATGACCCCCCCGAACTCCGACTTATGCAGAATCTGCGGGGAGACGACCTTCATCACCACCGGATAGCCGATCTCCCGGGCCACCGCCACCGCCTCGTCGGCGCTGCGGGCCGTGCAGAATTCCGGGACGGGGACGCCGTTTGCCCGCAGCCAGGCCATCAGGTCCGGCTCCAGGAGGGAGTCCGGGAGAGCGCCACCCCGCCGCGCTTCGTGGCCGGGTACGAACGGGGCACTGCGAAGCAAGGGGACGTGGCGCTCTGAGGCGTAGTACTCCGCCAGGCGGGCCAGCGCGACGGCCGCGCGCTCGCCCGTGGCGAAGTTGGGGATGCCCTGCTCCCGTAGATAACGGACGGCTTCGGCGACGATGGGGCCGGGGAGGAATGCCGCCGCCACCGGCTTGCCGCTCTCCCGCGCCGCCTGGCAGACCCCGCGCGCCAGCGGGACCGAATCCAGGTAGGCCGGGGCGATGTTCAGCGCCACCGCCGCATCGTATTCCTCCAGGACGGTCGTCAGGGTCCGGCGGTATCCCTCCTCCGTCCCCTCCACCGTCAGGTCAATGGGGTTGGAGAGGCCGCAGTACGGGGGGAGAAAGGCGGATAGCCGCTCCCGCAGCGCCGGGGACGGCTCGGCGACCGTCAGCCCCACCTCTTCGGCCCGGTCGGCGGCCAGGACCCCCGGCCCGCCGGAGTTGGTGACAATGACCACCCGGCGGCCCCGCACCGGTGGCAGGGCGGTAAAGCCCAGGCAGAGGTCAAACATCTCCTCCAAGGAAGCCACCCGCAGCGCGCCGCACCCGCGCAGCGCGGCGTCGTACACTGCGTCGGCGCCGGCCATAGAGCCGGTGTGAGAGAGGGTGGCCCGTCGGCCCGCCTCCGTCCGTCCGGCCTTGATGACGATGACCGGTTTGTGGCGCGTGCACGAGGCCAGCGCGCGCAGAAAATCCCGCCCCTCCGTCACCTCCTCAATGTACAGCGCCACCACCTGCGTCTCGGGGTCTTCGGCCAGGTACTCCAGAAAATCCCGCTCGTTCAGGTCGGCGCCGTTGCCGTAACTGATGAATTTGGCAATTCCCAGGCCGTGCTCTTTGGCCCAGGCCAGAAAGATGCCGCCGACAGCACCGCTCTGGGCGATCAGGGAGACACCGCCCGCCGGGGGGCGCGTCTCCAGCGTGGGGAAGAGGGCGTGGTGGGTGTTGACGATCCCTGCGCAGTTGGGGCCGACGACCCGGATGCCGGTCTTCCGGACAACCTCGCGGATGGCTTCTTCTCCGGCGACGTTGCCGACTTCGGAGAACCCGGCGGGGATGACGACAGCGGCGCGCACCCCGGCCCGCGCGCACTCCTCCAGGACGGCAGGGACCGTCCCCGCCGGGGTAACGATGACGGCCAAATCCACCGGTCCGCCGATCTGGGCGACCGACGGGTAGCCTGGAACGCCCAGCGCGCCCTGTCCTTTGGGGTTGACGACCGCCACGCGCGCAGGCGGGAAGCCGCCGT
The DNA here is from genome assembly GCA_034435815.1 of Anaerolineae bacterium. Classification (GTDB taxonomy): domain Bacteria; phylum Chloroflexota; class Anaerolineae; order B4-G1; family DUEL01; genus SpSt-77. The sequence goes on from DAOTWK010000023.1 coordinate 2,892, forward strand.
CCAGCATCTGGCGGAGCAGGTGGTATCCCAGTCTCCCCTCGCCGACCGAGCCGACGAGGGCTACTGCCCGGGGGGTGAAGAGCGCAGACCACATAGGAGACTTATGGAACACCACGAAGACACAAAGACACGAAGAATATAATTTTTTTAACTTTGTGTCTTCGTGTCTTGGTGGTAAAGAATCTGTGTCCTACTCCAGATTGGGGCGGGCGAAGAGACCGGCGATGCCGCCGGTGTGCCAGAAAAGCACCCGCTCCTGCGGGGAGAACGCGCCCCTTCGGACCAGGTCTATCAGGCCGCCGAAGGCCCGCCCGGTGTAGACGGGGTCCAGGAGCAACCCTTCGGTGCGGGCCAGCAGGCGGATGGCCTCCCGCTCCAGGTCTCCGATGACGCCGTACCCGCCGCCCAGGTAGCCGTCCTCTACGGCGAAGTCCTCCGGGACAAAGGAGAGGGGCAGGCCCAGATAGTCGGCGGTCGCAGCGGCCAGTTCGGCCATCCGCTGGCACAGGGGCCCGGCGGGCAAGTCTACGCTGATGCCCAGAATGCGGCCCCGGTAGCCCAGCGCCCGGGCCGCCACCATCAGCCCGGCCTGCGTGCCGCCGCTGGAGGAGGCCAGGACGATGCAGTCAAAGAAAATACCCGCCTGCGCCGTCTGGGCCAGCAGTTCCTCCATCGCGGCGACGTACCCGCAGACGCCCACCGGGTTGCTCCCGCCATAGGGGACGACGTAGGGATGGCGGCCCTGGGCCTTCAGCGCGTCCGCCACCTCCTCCAGGCGCTCTGTGATGGGGGCATCTTCCGCCCAGACCACATCGGCGCCCAGGAGTGCGTCCAAGAGAAGGTTGCCCTGGGCCTGGGCCGGGGGACGGCCACGGAGGACCAGGGTGCAGGCCAGGCCAAAGCGGGCGGCCGCGGCGGCGGTCTGGCGGGCGTGATTGGATTGGGCCGCCCCGCAGGTGACCAGAGTATCGGCTTTCTGGGCCAGCGCCTCGGCTACCAGAAACTCCAGTTTGCGGGTCTTGTTCCCGCCGGTGGCCAGGCCGGTCTGGTCGTCCCGCTTCACCCAGAGTTGGGGGCCGCGCAGCAGGGCCGTCAACCGGGGCAACATCTCCAGCGGGGTCGGGAGATGGGCAATAGATACTCTGGGACGTCGGTCGGTCAACATCATGCTCCCTTCAGGGTCACAGGGTCAAGATCTGAGCGAGGCCATACTGGCGAGCATGCCAGCATTATAGCGGCAACGGTGGAACTGTCAACTCCGGGGGGTGTTGTATGAAGCCGACGCCAAAGGCTAAAATCCTCTGGCTCAGGAGGAGTTAAGGCGCTCGTACGCGTTCGTCTGTGCTCCGAAAGAGATTCCAGACTCAATGAACCGTTTCTAAGCCTGGGAACTGACCGGCTCGGATTCCTGCAGGCTCTGTAACACCTCTTTCAGATAGCGGACGACCTCATCGGCGGAGGACAAAAGGAGGGCCTGTCGGGCGATTTCCTGGGCCTCCGCCAGGCTCAGGGCGCGTATCAGCCATTTGGCATGGGGAATAGCCGCCGGAGTCATGCTGAATTCGTCCAATCCCAGCCCCAGTAGCAGGGGAATGGCAATCGGTTCACCCGCCAGTTCTCCGCACATGCCCACGTGTTTGCCGTATCGGTGGGCAGCCTCAATGACGTGCTGAATCAGACGAATCACCGCGGGGTCCAGCGGCTGATAGAGGGAGCGCAACTGCTCGTTGCCCCGGTCGCACGCCAGGACGTATTGCGTCAGGTCGTTGGAGCCGATGCTGAAGAAATCCACCAGAGGGGCCAGGAGGTCGGCGGCAACGGCGGCCGCAGGAGTCTCCACCATAATCCCTACAGGCATTTTCCTGTCGTAGGGGATTCCAGCCCGCTCCAGGTCCGCCTTGGCCTGCTCCAGTGCCTCCAGTGCCCGAAGAACTTCGTCCCGGGTGGAGACCATCGGAAACATCACCCAGACGTTCCGCCCGACGCCCGCCCGGAGGATGGCCCGCAACTGCGGCTGGAATAAATCGGGATGATTCAGCGAGAGGCGAATCGCGCGCACGCCCAGAAACGGATTGGCCTCTGGCGGAAGCGGGAGATAGGGCAGCGGCTTATCTCCGCCGATGTCCAGGGTGCGGATGATCAGAGGGCGCGAGCCCAGTACATCCGCAATCGCGCGATACGCCGTATACTGTTCCTCCTCGTCGGGCATAGTAGCCCGGTCCACGAACAGAAACTCTGTGCGCAGGAGACCCACCCCTTCGGCGCCCGAATCCACCGCCTCGCGGGCTGAGACCACGTCGCCGATATTGGCAAATACCTCTACCCGATGCCCGTTCCGGGTGATGGCTGGTTGATGAGCCTGAGAGAGGGCCGCCACAGCCCGTGCTTCCCGCTGTGCCCGGCTTTCTTCGTAGCGGCGGAGGCTCTCCTGGGAAGGATTGACCTCTACCAGACCGGCTTCTCCATCTACAGCCACCATCGTGCCATCGGGAATTTCCAGCACTTTCTCGCTCAGACCCACCACTGCCGGGATACTCCACATCCGTGCTAAGATTGCGACATGAGAAGTTGCCCCCCCGCCCACGGTACAGATTCCCTTCACTTTTTCCCGATCCAGACGGGCCGTATCAGAAGGGGTTAAATCTTTCGCCACCACGATAATTGGATGAGAAAGTGCCCGCAGTGGGTCCTGCTCCTCAGCCCCGACCAGAATTCGCATCAACCGCTGGTGGACATCCCGAACGTCCGCCGCCCGCAGTTGGGACAACTCGCTATCCCCCTGCGCAAATTGGGCAACCCATTCGTTGAACACCTCTTCCACTGCCACTTCGGCATTGGAAACCCGCTTTCGGATTTTCTCCTCCATCGCTTCGGTCAGGACGGGGTCCTCCAGCATCATCCGCTGAAATTCAAAGATGCGTGCGGTCTGGGGATCCTGAACGGCGACTTCCTGCTGCAGGGCCAGGAGTTCCCGGCGGGCCTGTTCCAGCGCGGCCCGCAAGCGGGAAACCTCTGCCTCTACATCGCGCACAACCCGGTGTTCCACCCGCCAGGTAAAGGGGCGGTACTGAAAGACGGGAGCGACAGCGATACCCGAAGAGGCGGGAATACCCCGCAACTGTCCTTCCACCCCACCCACTGCAAGCGGAGGCACCGTGACTGTCAATTCGGGCCTGGGTTGGGGTGGAGGCGCGGGAGGGGCTTCCTCCATCTCGCCAAATCCCCCTTCCACCAACACCCGCAGGGTGCGAATGGCTTCGGCTGCGTCGGGCCCCCGCGCCACGATGCGAATCCGCTCTCCCTGCCATGCCGTTCCCCTGCTGGCGACCTCCATCATGCTTTTTGCGTTGGCCGGGGGCCGACTGTGGGAGAGGTTCTGCACCGTGATCTCGGCCTGGAAGCGCATCGCGGTCTGTACAAAGAGGGACGCCGGACGGGCATGCAGGCCGGTCGGATTCGGCACAACCAACTCCACGCTCTCCTCAGGGCCCTCCTCTCCGGGTACCTCTACAAAGGGCGGCCATATCTCCAGTTCCGGTATCTTAGGTATGCTCAGAGCCTGTTCGGCAGCCCGCTGGACGGTATCCAGGTCTCCCCCTCCGGAAGCGGCCACCACGGCCGCGATGGCGCCTTCCACCAGCGGCGCGCTGGTCAGGCGCACCCGCTCCTGCCACTCTGGGGGCAGGGTTTCCAGGACCATCTGGGTGACCATCACCGCGCTGCCCAGATCAGCCAGCACCAGCGCGTCGTATCCCTGCTCCAGGACGCGCTGCAGCGCATCCTGGACCTTCTCAAAACTGGTGCCCAGGCGGCCGTCCTCCGTTCCTCCCGCGGGCAGAACGGGGACCGACACCCCTCCGGCCATCTGCAGGGCTACCTCACAGACACCGGCGGCCAACTGCTCGCTATGAGCAACGACTACGATTCCGACCAAACAAGCCCTCCTTCAGTCAGAAGTGCCTGGCACGTTTTCCATTTAATCAGGCCGCCGTCCAATCCCCCGCACCTTCCGGCCGACAGGCCGGACAATCTTCCACCTCCACCGGGCCCAGGCCCGGGCAACTCCCCATACCCACATAACCGACAGCGCCGCAGCGGCAGGCGTACCAGCCCTCCGTCAGTTCCGCGAAGGGAGTTCGGGGGGCCTTCAGGTCTATGGCTTCCAGGCCGTATTTCCATCGGGCGTTGGTCAGTAGCCAGCGACACCCGACGGCCTGGAGACGGTCAAAATAATGGCCGAAGTGGCGACAGTGCCGCATCAACAGGACCCCGACGGTCACTCCGGCGGGAATGGGAAAATCCAGCGCGTTGGCACAAATCACCGCCAGGTTTCGCGGCAGGGAAAGGCCGATTTCTTCCAGCGCCCGGGCCACCAGCAGTGGGTTGACCTCAACGGCGTATACCTGCTGGACGTGCCGAGCAAGCCGCAGAGCCAGACGCAGGTCTCCTGCACCGATTTCTATGACGATGTCGGCAGAGGTCACACGATCAAGGACGGCGCAATACAACTCCTCGTCGTAGGGGCTGAACCGGGCTTCCCACTCATCCAGGTCGTGGCGCGCCAGATAAGAGGATACAAAGTCGGTACGCTCGTCGCTCCAACCCACCTTCATTTCCGCTCGGACTTGCGCGCTTTCGGAGAGTTTTCTTGTTTTTTGAAAATCGCCCATCCCGAGCGGTGGAGGATGGCTACCCAGAACCCAACCCAGGCCACCAGAAACAGGATCATACTGATCCACCGCCCGGCGATATAGAACATCAGTTCACTGGCGATCAGGGGGAGCAGGAAGATCAGAATCCAGAACCAGAGCGGTCTGGAGGGAGCGCTCCCTTTCTCCGGCACTCTTTTTCCAGGGGATTTCTTTGTCATCTACGCCTCTGCGCGCACGCTGGAAAATTCGCTACCTGGTCAGTTGCGTCCGGTCATCTCCGGAGCGCCAGGGAGGGCGTGCCAGGCACTTCCGGGAGTGCCTGGCACGCTTTCGCGTTATGCGGGGGGAAGCGGTTCCAGATGGGTGCGGCAGGGCGCCGAAATCCCCATCTTGGCGCAGACCAAATCCACCGTCTTCTCCGCCATCAACCGGCAGGTGGTCAGTTTGCCACCGGTGATGGTGATGAACCCGCCAAGGCTGTCCAGTTGCTCGTGGTCCAGCACGTAGAAGGCCCGGCTGACCTCCCGGCGCTCCTCCTCTCCGGCCTCCTGGGGGGGCTGATAGAGAGGGCGAACCGCGGCGTAATACCGCTGGATGCCCATGTCTTCAATGGCTGGGACCATCTGAGCGCATTCGTCCAGCAACAGGTCAATCTCCCATTCTTGAATACAAAAGTCATCCGGGTCCTGGATCGGTACCGACGTGGTGCCCAGGACAATCGTTGTGCCGACCGGCACAATGATATCGCCGTCGGTTGGCGGACGGCAGCGATTGATCGCGCGCCGAACTGGACGGCTATCCAGCACCACCATCGTCCCGTAATCCAGAGCCATCGGTACCTGAATCCCTCCCAGACGGGCCGTCTTCTCCGTCCACGGGCCGGTCGCGTTGACGACGTATTCGGCGCGCACCAGATATTCCTCCCCAGAAGTCTGGTCTACGGCCCGCACGCCGACCACGCGGTCTCCCTCCCGGAGAATCTCCGTGACCAGTGTATAGAGCATCGCCTGGGCGCCGTATTCCTTCGCCGCTTTGACGCTTCCGATGCAGAGGGTCCAGCCGTCTACACTTCCATCCGGAACCACCACAGCCTGGCGAACCTGAGGAGAAAGGGCCGGCTCCTCCCGAAGAGCCTCCGAGCCAGAGATTACCTCCACCGGAATGCCCACGCGCTGGCAGCCCTCCACGAGTCGGGGCAAGAACGCTTCGTCGGCATCGGTCAGGGCGACGAAGAAGCCACCGGTGTCTTCAATGGCCTGAGGGGCAATCTGGCGCAGGATGCGGTTTTCTACAATACACTCTTCTGCAGCGGGTGGGTCTTTGACTGCATACCGGGCGCCGCTGTGCAGAAGCCCGTGGAAATTTCCCGAGGTGCCACTGGCCAGATTCCCCCGTTCCAGCAGAAGGGCCCGGATGCCGCGCATTGCCAGGTCCCGCAGCACGGCGGTACCGGTCGCTCCTCCCCCGATCACAACAACCTGGGTCTCTAATGTTTTCATAGTAACCTCCTGATATCAGCGGGAACGCATTTCCTGGAAAGCCCGAATCAGTGGCGGGACCACTTTTTCCCATTCGCCAATCACGCCAATATGGGCCAGTTTGAAGATGGGAGCATCCGGATCCTTGTTGATAGCCACGATAGTTTTGGACGACCCGGCACCGGCCATATGCTGGGTCGCGCCAGATATTCCCACCGCGATGTAGAGTTTGGGGGCAACGATCTTCCCGGTCTGGCCCACCAGGTGGGAGTGGGGTACCCAACCCATATCTGCAGCGGGCCGTGACCCCCCAACGGCTGCTCCCAACACGCGAGCCAGTTCGTGCAAAACACCGAACCCTTCGGCACTTCCCATTCCCCGCCCGCCACTGACGATAATTTCCGCCCGGTCCAGGCTGATTCCCCCCTCCACCTCCGCCATTTCCATCCTTTCCACAACGGTTACCGAGGCGGAGAGGGCCTCCGGGGCCAGGCTGACTTCTTGAATTTCGCCCGAGCGGAGAAGGTCGGCCGGTAACGGCTCAAACGCGCGGGAGCGGATGGTAGCAATCTGCACCGGTCCCCGGGCACACATATAGGCCATCGCCTTCCCACCGTATACGGGGCGGAGCCAGCGGATGTTACCGTTCTGAACTGCAAAGCCTGTGCAATCCGTCACGATGCCGGTCTTCAGCCGGTGCGCCAGCCGGGGGCCTACGTGTCCTCCGCCCAAATCGTCGTGAGCCAGAAGCACCACCCGCGGGGCAACCTGGCGAACGATGTTCTCCGTTATATTTAACACCATCTCATCTTCCGGATGCTCCAGGCAGGTATGGTCCGCCAGCAAGACCTGATCGGCACCGTGGTGGATCAGAATGGGGGCATGTTCTCTCACTCCCAATCCCAGGAAAAGTGCCTGGACAGGAACTCCGCCCAGTTGCTGGCTCAGCGACCGTGCAGCCGCCAGCAGTTCCAGCCCAGAGCGGGGGATGGATGAGTGGATACCCACGCAAAGAGTCAAAATGGATGCCATTTCACTTCACCTCACACCAATCCAAGTTCTCGCAGGCGCAGGGCCAGATTCCGTGCTCGCTCCTCCGCCGATTCTCCGGAGATCAACTCGCAGCGGATTTCCCGCTGGGGAATCCACATTTCGTCTATCTCAATCCATCTCTCCTCGCCCAGCGCGGCCGCGTCCAAACCCAGGTCGGTCGCCGTCCAGGTGGGAATGGGGGTTCGCATAGCGGCCCGGATTCCCTTTACGGAGGCGTAGCGGGGAACGTTACTTTCGTCGTTGGTGATGGTTGCCAGGCAGGGCAGAGGGGCTTCAAGAACCTCGTACCCACTCTCGGTGGGCCGTTTCAGGCGGACCTTTCCGTTGGCGGAGAGCAGATTGGCCACCAGAGTCGCGCATGGAACCCCCAACTCTTCGGCCAGAAAGGGGCCCACCAGGCCCATTTCCACATCTCCGGCCTGCCGCCCGCACAGGATCAGGTCAAAGTCGCCGATTTTACGCAACGCGGTAGCCAAAACACGGGCCTTGCCAAACGAATCGGTACGCTCAAAAAGGGGGTCGCAGAGAAGAACTGCCGCATCGGCGCCCATCGCCAGCGCCTGATGGAGCGCCTGAATGGTCTCCTTGGCCCCGATGCTCAAAATAGTTACCCGCCCTCCAAACCGTTCCTTCGCCTGAATCGCCACTTCTACGGCGACTTCGTCGTAGGAACTGATGACCAGAGGATGACTGCCCCGAATTTGGGTCTTCGCAACCGGGTCAATGCGAAACAGGTGAAAGGGGACTTCGGGATCTATGATTTGCTTGAGACAGACCACGATGTGCATACTTCACCTCAATATAAGTGAAGGGAGGGAACAGGGAAAGGCGCCCCCCGTTCCCTCCCGTGCCCTTTCAATCAAAGGTGGCTTATTTATTCAACCCACCCGAAGGTGCGCTCTACTGCCTTCAGCCACCCCTTGTAGAGCCTCTCGCGCGTCTCGGGGTCCATCTTGGGCTCCCAGACCTTATCTACCGCCCAGTTCTTCCGCAGGTCGTCCAGGTTCTCCCAGAAGCCGACGGCGAGCCCGGCTGCGTAGGCGGCACCCAGCGCGGTGGTCTCGGCCACCACCGGGCGGATGACCGGCACGCCCAAGATGTCGGCCTGGAACTGCATGAGCAGTTCATTGAAGACCATGCCGCCGTCCACTTTCAGGGCCGTGAGGCGCACGCCGGAGTCCTTCTCCATTGCGTCCAGCACCTCCCGGGTCTGGTAGGCGGTGGCCTCCAGCGCGGCGCGGCAGATGTGGTACTTGTTGATGTACCGGGTCAGGCCAACGATGACGCCGCGGGCGTCCAGCCTCCAGTACGGCGCGAAGAGGCCGGAGAAGGCCGGGACGAAGTAGATACCACCGCTGTCGGGCACCTGCCGGGCATAATCCTCAATGTGCTTGGAGAAATCAAAGAAACGCAGGTTGTCCCGTAGCCACTGGACAAGGGCCCCCGTGATGGCGATGGAGCCCTCCAGGCAGTAGATAGCGGGCTCGTCGCCGAACTTATAGCCGACGGTGGTCAGCAGGCCGCTCTTGCTGGGGACGGGGGTGGTGCCGGTGTTGAGGAGCATGAAGCAGCCAGTGCCGTAAGTATTCTTGGCCTCGCCGGGGCTGAAGGAAGTCTGGCCCACCAGCGCGGCCTGCTGGTCGCCCAGGTCGCCGCAGACGGGGATAGAGGTACCAAACGGCCCATCCTTCGGCGTGTAGCCGTAAATCTTGGGGTCGCTGGAGGGGCGGATCTCCGGCAGCATCTGGCGCGGGATGCCCAGGATGTCCAGAATCTCCTGGTCCCAGTCCAGCGTCTCCAGGTTCATCAGCATGGTGCGGCTGGCGTTGGAGACATCGGTCACGTGAGCGCCGCCGTTGGGGCCGCCGGTCAGCCACCAGATTTCCCAGGTGTCAATGTTGCCGAAGAGAGCCTCCCCCTTCTCCGCCGCCTCCCGGACTCCGGGGACGTTATCCAGAATCCACTTGATCTTGGGGCCGGAGAAGTAGGTGGCCAGCGGCAGGCCGGTCTTGGGGCGGAAGCGGTCCTGCCCGCCATCCCTGGCCAGGTCCTCACAGATGTCCTTAGTGCGGGTGCACTGCCAGACGATGGCGTTGTAGTAAGGCTTGCCCGTCTTCTTGTCCCAGACGATGGTGGTCTCCCGCTGGTTGGTGACCCCGATGGCTGCGATTTCTTTTGGATCTATCCCGTTCTTCTGCAGGGCCGCCTTGATCACCTCCTGGGTTCGTTCCCAGATCTCCATCGGGTTGTGCTCCACCCAGCCGGGTTGGGGATAGATCTGTTCGTGCTCCAGTTGGTGGACACTCACCACCAGACCAGCATGGTCAAAGACCATAAAGCGGGTGCTGGTCGTACCCTGATCCACGGCAGCAACGTACTTGGCCATTTTCCTTGCCTCCTTAATGGTAACTCCTGGTGTCTGGTAATTATTCTTTAATTTCGCTTTTCCCGAGCCACATCGGCCATCACCCGCAGTAGAAGATACGTAGAGGTGGCCCCGGGGTCCTGATGCCCGATACTGCGCTCGCCCAGGTAACTGGCCCGACCCTTTTTCGCCAGCATTGGGATGGTGTCTTTCATTCCCTGCTCGGCCGCTGAGGCAGCTTGCTCCAGTGCGTCTACAATGTCGGCACTGTTCTGGAGGGCTTCCCGCAGCGCCTGGACGGCGGGAGTCAGGGCATCCACCATGGTTTTATCCCCCAGATTGGCCTTCCCGCGCATCACGACCCCCTGAAGGGCCGCATCCAGGGCGGCCAACACATCCTGGGGGTCCAGTTCATATTTTCCCCCCAGCACCGTTCCCGCCTGCATAAACGCGGTACCGTAGAGGGGGCCACCGGCTCCACCGACGGTGGAGACCAGCGCCACGCCAACGGTTTTCAGGATGGTACCCGCGTCCTTATCTTCTACCGAGGGCAGCCGTTTCAGCGCCGCTTTAAACCCGCGGTCCATATTGATTCCATGATCCGCGTCGCCAATGGCAGCGTCCAGTGCAGTCAGATATTCTCTGTTGGCTTCAATCACCTCCGCCATCCGGTGCAGACAGGTCAGAAGGTCTTGTGTTGTGATGGGCATTTCCCTCTCCCCGAATCCCCCGCCCACCTCCGGAAGTTCCCGGAGATGGGCGGGGGGGTGGTTGAGACGCTATATCCCCCAGCGCAGGCCTGGAGTTTTGACCGGGGCATCCCAGAGGTCAATCATCTCGTCGTCCATCCGCAGGAGCGTGATGGAGCAACCTTGCATCTCCAGGGAGGTGATATAGCGGCCGATGAGGCGACGGACAATGACCAGCCCTTTCTTCTCGCAAATTTCGTGCAATTTGCGATAGATAATGGGCAGTTCAATGTCCGGAGTGCCGCCCATGCTGTTGACGAAGGCCAGGACGCGATCGCCGGGGCGGAAAGGAGGATCCACCAGTTCCACATCCACCCACTCGCCTTTCTCCTCATCAAATTCCCGGACCGTTCGCCGGTATTCCGGGTCTTCAATGATGGAAAGGGCAAGCATTTCGGTGATCTCATCGGCGGTCTTGAGTTTCATCCGCTCACGCCCCGGCTCCCCGTGAATGCCGATACCCATCTCCATCTCGTCCTCGGCCAGTTCAAAGGTGGGCTTGCCGGCCATAGGGACCGTGCATGGCGTGAGGGCCATCCCCATACTGCGGCCGTTGATGTTCACCCGTCGGCAGAGGTCGGCGACGCGCCGCAGGTCGTAGCCCCGCTCGGCAGCGGCACCGCAGATTTTCTCCGCCAGAACGGTGGTGCCCACGCCGCGACGGCCCGCCGTATAGAGGCTGTCCTTCACGGCCACATCGTCGTCAATGAGGATGTTGAGTACCCGCAGGCCTTCGGCCCGGGCCATATCTGCCGCCATTTCAAAGTTCATCACGTCGCCGGTATAGTTCTTGACGATATAGAGTACACCGGCGCCGCCGTCCACCATCTTGGCAGCTTCCAGCATCTGGTCCGGGGTGGGGGAGGTGAAGACCTGACCCGGGCATGCCGCGTCCAGCATCCCCATGCCGACAAATCCCCCGTGCATAGGCTCATGGCCACTTCCGCCACCGGAGATGACGGCCACCTTTCCCCGGATAGGGGCATCCGCGCGGTAAATGAAATTGGGGTCAAAATGGACCTTTACCATATCCGGGAAGGCCAGCGCGATACCTTCCAGTTCCTCTTTGACCACATCTTCCGGTCGGTTGATCAGTTTTTTCATGGCACCCCTCCTTGTTATCTTCGCGTCCCCGCGCTTGCTGTGGTGGCCTCTTTAGAAGAACGCTGGCGCTTACTTTTCGGGGAGGAAGCGGCTGATCAGCCAGTCGTAGGTCAGGATGCCCAGGAC
>DAOTWK010000024.1:0-10440 GCA_034435815.1 Anaerolineae bacterium
TAGCGGGCCGCCAGTTCGCCCGCCACCTCGCCGCGCAGGGCAGCGACCTGATGGCTGACGAAGTTCGACGGCGGAGCGGTAAAAAGGAGAGAGAAGGGGGCTCGGGTGGCTGGGAGCAGAATGTCTGCTGCTGCAAAGGCGTTTCCTCCGATCAGCGCGTTGCCGGAGGCATCAAAGAGGGTCACCTGGACCTGTACGTTGGTCAGCACGTCGGCGGTGGTGTTAACCACTTCCCCCAGGCAGTGGAGACTTCCGACAGGTGTCTCGTAGAAGCCCACCCCCCGGATGCCGAACGGCATGGGAGTGGGGGTGGGCAGAAGTTCGGTGGGGGCCCTCGCCTCCTCGCGGCCGGTGGGAATGATGAGAGTCTGACCCGGTCGGAGGAAGAGGGGGTTTTCAATACCGTTAATCCGCTGGAGCGCCTCCACGCTGACCCCGTAGGTGGCGGCGATGCCGTAGAGGGTGTCTCCCTCCCGGACGACGTAGATGACGGGGGTCGGGGTGAGGGTCGGGGTGGCGGAAGGTTCCAGAAGTCCTCTCTCCGCTTCGGGCATGGGCGAGGATGGGGGGACAAATCCGGATGTAGGGGAAGGAGATGCTATTGGGACGGTCTCCGTCACGGGAGGCGTGATGATGCTCCCGCACCCGGGCGTCCCCAGAAACAGCAGTACGACAAATGCCAGAATCCAGCGTGTTCTCATCGGGACCTCCGTTGATGGCCCTATTATACCATCACTTGTCGGAGGCCCAAAAATGAGAATGTGCCAGGCCTTTTCCTGAGAAGTGCCTGGCACATCTCTATAAAGCACAGAACCCCGCCGCAGCGGGGTCCTGTGCCGTTCTGGTAGTTGGCTGGTGCGGTCTATTAGAGACTAAGAGCGGCAGCGATGCGGGAGAAGACGGCGCTGACCTGAGTGCCCAGCAGAGAGAGAATAACGATGACCACAATAGCCACCAGAACGAGAATCAGCGCGTACTCCACCAGGCCCTGGCCTTCCTCACGAGGCATGTACAGCATGTTGTTCACCTCCTTTCTTAAATGGTATTTTTGGTTCGCTTTTATGATACCACGCATTCCCTGAACGTCAATAGGAAGATGGTACTATATGCTGGCGCCATTCAAGATGTGGTTCAGGGAGAAAAGTTGCCTTCCTGAAACGAAGATGCTATACTTATAGCATGGGCTAAATTGAGGTGGGCCGCAAATTCTACCCCTATCTCCATCGCAAGAGGGCGTATTATGGACATCAACCTGACCATCAACGGCATCCCCCGGAGAATCGCTATCGCCCCCGGCGATACCCTGTTGCGGGTTCTGCGCCGGGAGGGGTATTTCAGCGTCAAACACGGCTGTGAGGACGGCACCTGCGGTGTCTGTACCGTCCTGGTGAACGGCGAGCCCCGCTCCAGTTGTGTCACTCTGGCTGCGCAGGTGGACGGCGCGGAGATTTTCACCGTGGAGGGACTGAGCGGCCCCCAGATGCGCGGCTGGAAAGGGAGCGCGCCGCTCCACCCTATCCAGCGGGCCTTTCTAGAGACGGGCGCTTTCCAGAGCGGCTACGAGGCCCCGGCGCTGGTCCTGGCCGCCAAAGCCCTTCTGGACCGCAACCCCAACCCCACTGAGGAGGAAGTCCGGGACGCCCTGAGCGGCGTCCTCTCCCGCGAGACCGGGTACGTCAAGCCCGTCCAGGCTGTCCTGCGCGCGGCGGCGTACCTGCGAGGCGAAGAACCTCCACCCCTGGAGCCGCCGGAAGAGGCCTTCCCGATGCCCCCCGAACTCCTGACTCCGCTGCCCGAATCCCCGCCGGAGTTCCCTGAAGGCAGACGGACGGCCCCACAGACTGTCGTCCTGCCCCGACTGGTCGTCGCGCCGACGGAGGAAGAACTGCGGGTGGTGGGCCGGCCTGAGCCGAAGGTGGATGGCTTGAAACTGGTCCAGGGCAAGCCTGCCTTCGCTGCCGATGTCCAGGTGCCCGGGATGCTCTACGCCAGAATCCTCCGCAGCCCTCATGCCCATGCCCGCATCAAGCGCATAGATGTCAGCAAAGCCCGCGCCCTCCCCGGCGTCCATGCCGTCCTCACCTACCAGGATATTCCCCGCGTCGTCTTCTCCACCGCCGGGCAATCCGACCCCATTCCGGGCCCGAGGGACTTCGTCAGCCTGGATAACAAAGTCCGTTACGTGGGTGACCGGGTGGCGGCGGTGGCAGCGGAGACCCCCGAAATCGCCGAGGAGGCCCTCCGGCTCATTGAGGTGGAGTACGAAGTCCTCCCTGCTGTCCTGGACCCGCGCGAGGCGATGAAGCCCGGCGCGCCCGTCATCCACGACGAGCCTGATTACATCCCCTTTGGCGAGTGTGACCCCTCCCGCAATCTGGCGGCCCAAATCCGCATTGAACTGGGCGATGTGGACCGCGCGATGGCGGAGGCGGACTTCGTCTTGGAGGGGGAGTATGAGGTCCAGCGAGTTCAGGCTGCGCCGCTGGAGCCCTGGACCTGCCTGACCTACTGGGACGAGAACGACCGGCTGGTCATCCGCTCCGCCACCCAGGTCCCCTTCCACGTCCGCCGCATCCTGGCGCCGGTGCTGGGCCTTCCGGAGAAGCGCATCCGGGTCATTAAGCCCCGCATCGGCGGCGGATTCGGCAATAAGCAGGAAATCTATGAAGACATCTGCGCCCACTTGACTATCGCCACGGGCCGCCCGGTGCTTCTGGAGTACACCCGTGAGGAACAGTTCGCCGCCAGCACCACCCGCCACTCCATGATATTCCGGATGCGGACCGGCGTCAAGAAGGACGGGACCATCGTCGCCAACGAGATGATTGTCCTTTCCGATACTGGGGCCTACGGTAACCACGCGCTGACCGTCACCGGCAACACGGGCCACAAGGCTATGTCTCTCTACGACGTCCCCAACATCCGCTTCTGGGCCGACGTCGTCTACACCAACCGGGTTCCCTCCGGCGCGTACCGGGGGTACGGCGTGCCCCAGGGCTTTTTCGCCGTGGAGGTCCATATGGAGCGCATCTGCCGGGCGATGGGCTGGGACCCGCTGGAATTCCGGCTGAAGAACGCGGTCAAGCCCGGCGCGGAGCACCCTATGAGCAAAGTCTGGAGCGAGGGGCGGGAGGCCCACGGCGAAATCATCCACACCTGCGCGCTGGCGGAGGCGGCCGCAATGGGCGCGGCCGCCTTCGGCTGGCGCCAGGGGGATTACCGCACCGTCCCCGGCAAGCCCCACCTGCGCCGGGGGCAGGGCGTCGCCTTCGTTATGCAGGGGACCGCCATCCCGTACCTGGACATGGGCTCCGCCGTCATCAAGATGAACGACGACGGCTCCTTCAACTTGATGGTCGGCGCGACCGACCTGGGGACCGGCGCGGACACGGTGCTGGCTCAGATGGCAGCAGAGGTGCTGGGCTGCGCGGTGGAGGATATCATTGTTTATTCCTCCGATACCGACTTCACCCCCTTTGACAAGGGCGCCTATGCCTCCAGCACCACCTACATCAGCGGCGGCGCAGTGACCCGGGCTGCGCAGCAAGTGGCGGAGCAGATCCGCCAGGTCGCCGGGCGAATGCTGGGCGTCCTGCCGGAGCGGATTTCCCTCCGCGACCGGGCCGCCTGGGCCCCGGACGGCCGCTCGGTCACCCTGCGGGAGGTGGCGCTGGAATCGCTCCACCACCACGACCAGTTCCAGATTATGGGGATGGCTTCCTTTACGAGCCCCTACAGTCCCCCGCCCTTCGCGGCCCAGTTCGCCGAGGTGCTGGTGGATATGGAGACCGGTCAGGTGACGGTGGAGCGGCTGCTGATGGCGCTGGATTGTGGCAAAATCGTCAATCCCATCACCGCCAGCGGACAGGTGGAGGGCGGGATGGCTCAGGCCCTGGGCTACGCCGTCTCCGAGGAACTGGTCTT
Organism: Anaerolineae bacterium; assembly: GCA_034435815.1. Lineage (GTDB taxonomy): Bacteria > Chloroflexota > Anaerolineae > B4-G1 > DUEL01 > SpSt-77. Next base: position 3,925 of record DAOTWK010000024.1, read on the forward strand.
TGACGAGAGGGGCCGCATTATCAACCCTCGTTTTGACGACTATCGCATCTTCCGCGCCGATGAGATGCCCGAACTGCGGGTGCTCTTTGTGGAGACTTGGGAGCCGACCCACCCCTTCGGGGTCAAGGCAGTGGCGGAGATTCCGCTGGACGGGGTAGCCCCAGCGGTGATCAACGCCGTCTATGACGCGGTGGGCGTATCCATCCCGCGTATCCCCCTCACCCCGGAGCGGGTCTGGCGGGCGCTGCAGAAATAACGTGCCAGGCACTTTCCGAAGTGCCTGGCACGTCTACCACACTGGACCGGAGGTAACCGTTGCGACGATACCAACGCAGGGACTGGTCTCTCCCCATCGTCATCCTGATTGGCGTGTTGCTGGCCCTACTGGGCTGGCAGTGGCTCCGCTTCCGGGCCGACCTGCGGGTGTTGCCGCCCAATGTGTCCGTTGCTGGGATGGATGCGTCTGGAATGATGGTGGAACAGGTCCTCGCGGCGCTGGATGGGGCCTATGCTCAGCCGGTCCAACTGACGTACCAGGGCCAGCCCGTGGTGCTGGCACCGGAGGCGGTGGCCTTCCGGTTTGACCGGGAGGAGACCCGGAAGGCGCTGGAGGCCGTCCGGGAAAGCCGGAATAACTTCTCTGGCTTCCTGGCCTACCTGCTACGCCGTCCCGCGCCCCCTGTGGAGGTCATGCCAGCAGTCCGGTACTCGTCGGAACGGCTGGAGGCTTTTCTGGCGCGCGTCGCCCAGCAATACGACCGCCCGCCCCAGGAGCCGGTCCCGCTGCCGGAGGCACTGACCTTCCGCGCTGGCCGCGCCGGCTACGAACTGGACCGGGAGGCATCCCGCCTGCGGGTGGAGGCGGCGCTGAAATCGGCGGTCAACCGGGAGGTGGAACTGGTGGTCCGCACGGGCGAGGCTCCGGCTCTCCAGATGCGCCACCTGGAAGAAATGTTAAAGGCGCTCCTGGCGGATTTTGACGGCATCCCCAGCGTCTTCGTCAAAGACCTGCAGACCGGGGAGGAACTGGAGATCAATCCGGACGTCGCCTACGCCGGGATGAGTGTGCTGAAGATCGCTGTGATGATGGAGACCTACCGGGTGCTGGACGAGCCGCCGGACCCTGTGCAGACCCGGTTGTTGACGGAGACGATGACCCTGAGCGGCAACTTCACGGCCAACCTGCTGCTGCGGGACATTATCGGTGGCGGCGATGCCTACCAGGGGGTGGAGAACCTGACGGTATCTATGCGCTATCTGGGACTGATCAACACCTTCATGGCGGCCCCGTACGATGAGACGGTTCCTCCGCCAACCATTGTTACCCCTGCCAACTCCCGCACCGACTTGAACACCAAACCTGACCCGTATATGCAGACGACGGCGCGAGAGATTGGGCTGATGCTGGAGATGATTTACCAGTGCAGCCGGGGCGGGGGCGCGCTGATGGTCGCCTTTCCGGGCGCGTTCACTCCCGAGGAATGCCAGCAAATGCTGGAGATGATGGCCGAGGACAAGACGGGGAGCATGATTGAGGCCGGGCTGCCGCCGGGGACGAAGTTCGCCCGCAAGCACGGCTGGGTTGGTGACACCCATGCCGACGCGGCCATCGTCTTCAGCCCCGGCGGCGACTTTATCCTGGTCGTCTATCTGTACCGCCCCCAGTGGCTGGAATGGAATATCTCCAATCCTCTCGTCCAACGCATTACCACGGCGACATATAATTACTTCAATCCGGCCCGGTAGCGCGATGCCCATTACGCCATATGTAATTTGAATCGCCAAGACACAACAGGTGGCAATTTGCCCCTCCTCATCTCCCCAACCCCCCTCTTTTCCCCGCCAGCGGGAGAGAATGGGGAGAAAGGAGGATGGAGAGCGGTGTGGTGACGGTCGCCTTCCGGAAAATTGAGTTGTGTGTGACGCCAATGGTGTTTGTTCGGCCCGCGGATTACCCCTGGAAAGGAGCGATATGGATGAGAATCTTTATCTGGGACGCGAATACGATACGGCTGCCGGTGCCGTTACCGACCGGCCCATCCTCTATCCCCTGCGCAACCTCACCACTCACGCGGTCATCCTGGGGATGACCGGGTCGGGCAAGACCGGCCTGGGCGTTGTCCTACTGGAAGAAGCGCTTCTGCAGGGCATCCCTGCCCTGATTCTGGACCCCAAGGGCGACATGACTAACCTCCTCCTGACTTTCCCGAATCTCTCTCCTGAGGAGTTCGCACCCTGGATAGACGCTGAGGCGGCTGGGCGGGAGGGCCGTTCCGTGCAGGAGGTCGCGGCCGAGGAGGCCCGTCGCTGGCGAGAGGGGCTGGCGAAATGGGATATTGGTCCGGAGCGGATTGCTCAACTGCGGGAACGGGCTGAGTTCGTCATTTTCACCCCCGGCTCCACTGCCGGCACCCCGGTCAATATCCTTCATCGCTTCCGGGCCCCTCGCCCGGATGAGATGGTGGGCGAAGAGGAACTTCAGGAAAGGGTGGGGGGCTTGGTTTCCGCTCTGCTGAGCCTGGTGGGCCGTGAGGCCGACCCCCTTCAGAGCCCGGAACACATTTTCCTCTCCCGACTGGTGGAGCATGCTTGGCGCAACGGTCAGGACCTGGACCTGCCCGCGCTGATTCGCCAGATTCAGGACCCCCCGATCCGACAGATCGGAGTCTTTGAACTGGAGAGTTTCTTCCCCCAGAAAGAACGGCTGGCCCTGGCGCGGGCGCTCAACGGCATCCTGGCCGCGCCCGGCTTTGAGGCCTGGCGGGCAGGGGCTCCGCTGGAGATTAAAGACCTGTTGCGCACGTCGGATGGTCGCCCTCGTGCCTCCGTTTTCTACCTTTCCCACCTGGCCGATACCGAACGGGCCTTCTTCGTCACGCTCTTTCTGGAAGCCGTCCGGGACTGGATGTTCGCCCAGTCCGGTACATCCAACCTGCGGGTCATTCTCTACTTTGACGAAGTGTTCGGCTTCTTCCCACCGTATCCCGCCAATCCGCCGACGAAGCGGCCGTTGATGACGTTGATCAAACAGGGCCGGGCGGTTGGGCTGGGGGTGGTGCTGGCGACCCAGAACCCAGCGGATATAGACTACAAAGGGTTGACGAATGCCGGGACGTGGGCGGTGGGTCTGCTCAGGACAGACCGGGATAAAGAGCGGGTACTGGAAGGGATGGAGGGCGCAGCAGCGACGGCCGGGTCCGGCTTGAATCGCGCCGCGCTGGACCGGGCTATCAGCGGCCTTCGGCAGCGCGTGTTCATCTTCCACGACGTCAAGGCTGAGAAGATGATTTTCCTGCACACCCGCTGGGCGATGTCCTACTTGCGGGGTCCGCTGACTCGCGCCCAGGTTCGGCAACTGACCCAGCCAGAGGTTGCTGCTGCCCCGGTGGCTCCTGCTCCTTCCCGACCGACGGCGGAAGCAGTTCCCCCTCCGGTTCAGCCGATACCTGCGGCGGTCCCTGCTCCTGCTCAACCGGCACCAGCAGATCTGAGTTCCGTCCCATCGCCACTGCCGGCCGACATCCCACAGGTCTTCATTCCGGCGGCAGTCACGCTGGATTGGGCCCTCCACGAGCATGAGCGGAAGACCGGACGGACCGTTCTGGTCACGGGACGACGGCTGGTCTATCAGCCGCGACTTCTGGCAATGGGCACCGTCCACCTGACCAAAGAAAAAGCGGGCCTGCGCCATACCGAACGGGTGGTCCGGCTGCTGAACCCACCCCCGCCACCGGCCCAGCCGAACTGGGAAGAGGGCGCGGCGGACATCGCGCCGGAGAACCTCTCCTACCGTCCTCCGGAAGAGGGGATGTACGGCCCGCTACCGTCCTACCTGGCCCAGGCCGCCCAGTACGATCGCTGGAGTCGTCTCTTTGCGGATTTTCTCTACCGCAACATCCGGCTGACCGTCTGGCACAACCCGGTGCTGAAAGTTTACGGCCGTCCCGGTGAGAGCGAACGGGACTTTCGCCGCCGCTGTGAGGATGAGGCCCGCGCCCGACGGGATGAGGAGGCCGATCAGGTGCGCGCCCGGTATGAGAAACAGATGGCCCGTATTCAGCAACAGATGTGGCGCGAGCAACAGGAACTGACCCAGGACCAGATAGAACTGGAAGCGCGCAAGCGAGAGGAGATGCTCAGCTACGGCGAAGCGGCCCTCAATCTGCTGACCCGGCGGCGGCCGTCGTATATGATTTCATCGGTGAGCCGCAAGCGTCGCCTGACCCGGCAGGCGGAGGCGGATGTGAAGGAATCGGAGGAGGCTATTCGCGTCCTCCAAAAGCAACTGGATGACCTGACGGCGCAGATGGAGAAAGAGGTAGATGCGCTGAATGACCGCTGGGCAGCGATGCTGGATGACGTCCGTCAGGTAGAGGTGGCTCCGCGCCGCACCGACGTGATGGTGGATTACTGCGGCCTGGCCTGGGTGCCGTTCTGGGAAGTGCAAGGCCGGAATGGTGAGCGCCTGCTCCTGCCCGCGTTTGGCGGCGCGTAGGGAAATCGTAGGGAAATCGTAGGGTTCCCGTCAAGCAAAAAGGGGGAGAATGTGGTAGATTATAATCGGAGTCAGGGGCGGTGTCTCTTCTTCTCCTCCTTTGGTGAGGGCCGGGGAACTGGCGGTGGCCGGGCGGCAGTGTCCCCGGCCCTCAAAATTTGGGGGAGGTGAATTCAGGAGGGGGTTGCGGCGGCCGAATGCCGCCGCAACCTCCTATTTTGTTTTGCCGTACCCGTCGCTGGTGGTAAAATAGTCTCACAGCCTGCTCAGGAGTCTGCACCGTGCCCACGCAATATCGCTGGACCCTTCCGCAGCCCGTGCCCGATGCATATCGCTCTCAATTCCCTGACCTCCATCCAGTGGTCGTCCAGATTCTCTACAACCGGGAGCAGGACCCGGAAAGGGCGTGGGCGTTCCTGGAACGGCGCCCCGGTCCGGATAATCCCTATGCTCTCTACGGGATGAACCAGGCAGTTACCCGGATTCGGCAGGCCATCAGGGGAAAAGAACCCATCGCCGTCTATGGGGATTTTGACGCCGACGGGGTCACGGCGACAGCCCTTCTGTCCATCACGCTCCAGGCCCTGGGCGCAAAGGTTCACCCGTACATCCCCCATCGGGTAGAGGAAGGGTACGGCCTGAACATTCAAGCCGTAGAGGAACTGGCGGATGCCGGGGCCCGCCTGCTGGTCACCGTAGACTGTGGCATCCGTTTCCCGCGCGAGATTGCCCACGCCCGCCGTCGGGGAATGGACGTCATCGTCACCGACCACCACCTGGTGGGGACGGAGCCCCTGGAGGCGGTGGCGGTGGTCAACCCCCATCAGCCGGAGTGCCCGTACCCCTATAAGGGACTGGCCGGGGTTGGCCTGGCCTATAAACTGGCCCAGGCTCTCCTCCGGGCCAACCGCCATGTCCCCCTGCCCGGAAGCGTTCCCCTGGACGAGGAGGAGTTGCTGGACCTGGTCGCGCTGGGGACGGTGGCAGACCTGGCCCCGCTGACAGGCGAGAACCGGTATCTGGTCAGCCGGGGGCTGGAGCGGCTGAACCAGACGCCGCGCGTCGGCGTGGAGGCGCTGATCCGCCGATCCGGCCTGCGGCCCGGTCAGGTGGATGCGTGGCATATTGGCTTCGCGCTGGGTCCCCGCTTGAACGCTGCCGGGCGGGTCGCCCACGCCGAGAGGGCTTACCGGTTGCTGACCACCCACTCGCCTCAGGAAGCCGAACGCCTGGCGCGAGAACTGGACGAATTGAATCAGGAGCGGCAGCGGCTGACGAAGGAGATGCAGGAGCGGGCCCGCGCCGTTGTCCTGGAACGGGAAGCCGACCGCCCTCTGCTCTTCGTCGCCAGCCCGGAGTTTCCCGCCGGGGTGGTTGGACTGGTCGCCTCCCGGCTGGTGGATGAGTTTTACCGCCCCGCCGTGATCGTGGAGCAGGGAGAGGAAATCAGCAAGGGGTCGGCCCGCTCTATCCCGGAGTTCCACATCACCCGCGCGCTGGACCAATGCGCCGACCTGCTTATCCGCCACGGGGGCCACAGGGTCGCCGCCGGGTTCGCCGTTCACACTCGTCATCTGGAAGAGTTGAAGCGCCGCCTGATAGACATCGCCGCGAGGGAACTGGAGGGTATAGAACTGACCCCCGTCCTGAAGATTGACGCCGAGGTCGCCTTGAGGGAGGTCAATGGGGTCCTCTGGAAGGCATTGCAGGCGCTGCACCCCTTTGGAGAGGGGAACCCTGAGCCGCTACTTCTCAGCCGAAATGTCCGGGTAGAGCGGCAGCGGCCTGTAGGAGATGGTACCCATCTGAAACTGAGCCTCTCGGATAAAGGGGTATGGTGGGACGGTATCGCCTTCCGGCAGGGGGAATGGGCCGGTCGTCTGCCGGAGCGGGTGGATGTGGTCTATTACCTCAGGGAGAATGAGTGGAACGGAGAGGTCCGCCTGCAACTGGAGATTCGGGACCTGCGGCCAGCTTCAAAATAAAAGTTTTGCGGCGGCGGCCCTGTGGCCCCCGTGGCG
>DAOTWK010000025.1:0-8143 GCA_034435815.1 Anaerolineae bacterium
CGGGTGAGGTAGAGCATGGTCAGCGCGTGGGCTATCCATTTCCCAGAGTTGACCAGGACCAGCAGCGGGAGCGTCAGGACTCCGGCGGCCGCCAGCGCGACCGCCGTCAACGCGTAGAGGACGGTCGTTCCAATGCCCACCAGTGCCGGGGTCCAGGTATCTTTGCGGGCGTAGAAGGCGAAGATGAGCACCTGGTCCACCGCCGCAAACAGCAGGCCCGGGAGGTGGCAGCGCAAGGCCTCCGCCACCGCCAGCGTGTCGGCGCGGGTGAACCCCCCATGCTCAAAGATGAGCGCCACCACGGGGACCGAGAGGGCCAGCAGAGAGGCTGTGGCTGGGATAATCAAGAACAGGACCATGCGAAGCCCCTGGGAGAGGGTAGAACGGAAGGGGGAGAGGTCCGGATCGGCGGCCTGGCGAGAAAGGGTGGGCAGAATTGCCAGCGAGATGGCCACAACAACCATCCCCAGCGGGAACTGGATAATCTGCGCCGCGTATTCCATCCAGGCGATGGCGGAGCCGCCGATGCGGGAGGCCAAGTGGTAGCTGAGCACCACCGAGAGCAGGTTGTCCACGATCAGACCAATCAGGACAGGTAGGTAGAGTTGCCCGATGCGCCGTAGCGCCGGGTGGCGCAGGTCCAGGGTGAGGCGGAGACGGATATCCCGCAGGCCGGGTAGTTGGAGGACAACCTGGAGGATTGACCCCACCACCAGCCCCAGGGCCATACTGCGGACTCCCCACCACCGCCCCAGCAGGAGGGCCATCACCACGAGCGAGGCGTTGAAAATCGCGGCGGTGAAAGCGGGAAAGGCAAAGCGCTGGAGCGCGTAGAGGACGGCCGAGAAGACACCAGCCAGGTTGAGGAAGAGAAGGGCGGGGAGAACGATGCGCAGAAGTTCCGTTGCCAGCCTCTGGTCGGCGGGGGCCAGCCCGCCGGCCATCAGCCAGACCAGTTGGGGAGCGAAGATTTCTCCCAGAAGCAGGAAAACGCTCACAATCAGGGTGACGGCGCTGGCCAGCAGGGCCAGCAGGCGCCACAGTTCGGCTCGGCGCTCCGGGGTGGCGTAGTCGGAGAAGACGGGGACCAGGGCGGAACTGATCATCCCGCCCACCAGCAGGTCATACATCGTGGTGGGGACGCGGACGGCGGCGTTGAGAGCACTTACGGAGGGGCCGGCCCCGAACAGGCCCGATTTGACCATCTCCCGGAGCAATCCCAGGATCCGGCTGGCAATGTTGCCCAGGGAGATGAGGCCGGCGGCCTGGGTGACCTCTACGTGCTCACCGACTGTGGAGCCTTCCGGTGGTGTCATCCAGCCCCCTGCATGTGCTCACCCCAGCGCCCGCAAGGAGCGCAAAGGGGGAACCGGCGCTCGCCGCGCTCCCCGCAGTATGCCAGCCCCCATATCCCATTACGGCGCAATCCGCCGCTCATACCGTTCGTAGTAGCCCAGGAGGCGACCGTCGGCGCTCCGTACAGCCCGCATATAGACCCGATACCGCTCGTTCTCGTAGATGAACTGTTCCTCCGTGCCACCCCGCAGTTCTTCCAGAACCTGAAGGATGATTTCCTGCGAATGAGGGTTGTGGCAATCCAACAGTGATTTGCCCAGAAGAGTTTCGCCTCCCTTATAGTAGGCGATGGCAGCCCGATTCATGTAGCGGATGATGTGATCCGTATCGGCAACAAGAATCGGCTCTGGCAGGCTATCCAGAATAGCCGTCAGCAGCGAGGTATCGGACATCGAGGCCTCCTGGTGGTAGAACAACAAACCGGCTGGTCGTTCCAGCCGGTTTGTGGGCGGTACAGGACTTGAACCTGTGACCTCCACGATGTCAACGTGGCGCTCTGGCCATCTGAGCTAACCGCCCATTCTGATATGGATTATACCACTGCTGGCAAAAATTGGCAAGAGTCAGGGCTTACTTGACTTTACCCACATCTCAGAGGGTGTCCAGGGCCTGGGGATAAGGAGGCCCGTTGACCCGTTTGTCCAGTTACCGGATAGCCCTGCAGAACCACGCGGAGTTGCAAACGGTATGATGGCCGCTGCTGCTATCCCCCCTCCTCTCTCCCGCCGCCGAAGGCGAACGGGAGAGGGAAGAGGGCCAGGGGGTGAGGTGAGGGCAAAAGCGCCCAATTGACTGAATTATCACCTCCTCCACCTCCATCCACTGGACACCGGGGACATCCAGAAGCCCCCAGGCCAGGTGGCCCCATGGAGTAGCGACCATGTACTGGTTGTCTATCCACATCACAAATCCCAGCGGCCCCCGGGGGGACGGGGTATCCTTCAGCACAGGCTCCCCGTCTACTTCAAAGCGGACCTCCCGCTCCCCCCACTCCAGAGTGTAGGTGTGCCATTGGGTCATATCGGCCTGGATGAGGGCCTCCCGCACCCGCAGGGCCCGCTGGATCGGAGGCCAGAACCGCCGGTAGAGGGCGCGAGAGTTCATCAGCGGGATCAGCAGCGGCGCCAGCGGCGCCCACAGGAGGGCCTGCGGACTCGCCGCATCTATAGTGGCGGCCTTCCACCCCCACCCTGGCACCTCCAGGTCCAGTTTCATATCCGATGGGGGCGAACCATAGAAAAACCAGACGGCCCGGGGAAAGGCCGGCAGACGGCCACCGGTCATCAGAAAAGGGTCGTTCCAGAAGCCGAAGCCCGCCGTTCCCCGCAGGATGCCGGAGGGGTGGGAGAAACGGGCCCGGACCCTCATCCGCAGCGGGGGCTGCCAGGGAAAACAGCGCCGGGGCTGGCCCCGATAATCGTCTATCTGGACATCGGAGTATTGGGTTGCAGCGGCATCTGTGAGGCAGAAGCGCAGGGCCAGCCCGATCCTCTCCAGCGACCCCGCCCCAACCATATAGACCCACTCCGGTGGGAACGAGTCCTCCGGGAAAGCGAACTTATGCTTCTCGCCATTCATCTTGCCCTCTTTGCCGATCGTGCTATAATCCCAGCAGAACCACAAGCGATGCACAATAAGCGATACGCAATAAGTGATTAGCGATTCGCGATCTGCATATGCGAGGCAATATGGCCCAACAAATTCCCAGGCGAAGAGCGACAACCAGCCGGAGCGCCACGTATTTCGCTGTTGGCCTGGCCCTTACGTTCCTGCTGGTTGCCAGCGGCATCGGTTACTTCGTCTTTCAACAGGTCCGGGCATGGGTGGCCAACTCCGATCTCCTGCCTGGCCCTAACCAGCCATCCCACAATCCGGTCATTGACTGGCAACCCGGGGAGCCGATCCCAACCTGGGAGGGGAAGGAGCGGGTCAATATTCTGGTGATGGGTATTGACGCCCGGCCCGGAGAGGAAGGGCCCTGGCGAACCGATTCCATGATGATTCTGACGGTGGACCCGCTGACTCTCTCCGCCGGAATGCTCTCCATCCCCCGCGACCTGTGGGTGCCCATCCCTGGCTATGGAGAAGGGCGTATCAACACGGCCAACTACCTGGGCGATGCTTATGATTATCCCGGAGGTGGCCCCGCCCTGGCCGCGCGCACCGTCCAGTACAATCTCGGCGTCCCCATCCACCACTACGTGAGGGTGGACTTCAGTGCATTCGTGCATCTGGTGGACCTCATCGGGGGGATTGATATCTACGTCCCGGAAGAGATTAACGACCCATGGTATCCGGGCCCCAATTACGACTACGACCCCCTCTACATCCCGGCTGGATGGGTTCACATGGATGGGGAGCTAGCGCTGAAATACGCCCGCACCCGCCATAGCGGACGGGGGGATTTTGACCGGGCCGCCCGGCAGCAGCAAGTGCTGATGGCAGTACTGGATAAGGTGACCCGGCTGGATCTCCTGCCCCAGTTGCTTCCCCAGGTCCCCCAGATATGGGAAACGGTGCGGGATTCAGTGGCGATGGACCCGAACCTGACGCTGGATAAAATCATCCGGTTGGCCAGTCTGGCGACACGGATCCCCAAAGAAAATATCCGCACCGCGGTGATAGACGAGACCTGTACAGAGATGTGGACGACGCCGGACGGCCAGCAGGTTCTGGTGCCCATCCGGGACCGGATGCGGGAGGTGCGGGACTACGTGTTCATGATGCCCCAGGCGACGCCGAAGGTAGAGGACCCGGCAACCCGCGTCGCGACCGAAGCGGCCGTCGTCCATGTGCACAATGGCACTCTCACTCCGGGTCTGGCCCAGAAGACGGCGGAATATCTGCAGGCGCGGGGGGTTCAGATCGGGGGGTACGGCAATGCCAACCGGTCGGACTACGCGCAGTCCATGATTCTCGTCTACACCGGCAAACGGTTCACTGCCGAGGCAATTGCCGGATGGCTCAATCTGCCCCTCACGGCCGTGGTGGAGGCGCCAGCAACACAGGTCGGGGTGGACATTCTGGTCATCCTGGGGGCGGATTACCGGTTGCCAACGCCGTAATGAACGTGCCAGACACTTCTGGAAGTGCCTGGCACGTTGCCCGTCCTGCTCTTTCTCAATCGGAGGGATGCCGGAGGACGTGGATGTCCTCTCCATCCGCATCCACGTAGATGGTATCGCCGGGGCCGAATTCGCCCGCCAGCAACGCCTCGGAGATGGCGTCCTCCACCCGGGTCTGGATAACCCGGCGCAGGGGGCGGGCACCGTACTCGGGGGAGTACCCCTCGCGAGCCAGCCATTCCCGTGCTGCTGCGGAGACCTCCAGCCGGAGGTCCCGCTCCGCCAGCCGCTCCGCCACCTTCGCCAGTTCCAGGTCCACAATCCGGGCAATCTGCTCCGGCCCCAGCGGCCGGAAAACAATCACCGCGTCCACCCGGTTGAGGAATTCCGGCCGGAAGGTTCGCTTCAACTCCTCCCGTAGCCGCTGGCTCATCTCCTGGTATTCCTGTTCGGCCTCCCGGGTCCGGTCGCCGGGGAGGGCAAAGCCCAGACCACCGCGCCGGATGGCCTCCGCGCCGATGTTGGAGGTCAGGATGATGATGGTGTTGCGAAAGTCCACCCGCTGGCCCTTCGCATCGGAGAGATTCCCCTCTTCCATAATCTGCAGGAGGATGTTGAAGACCTCCGGGTGGGCCTTCTCCACTTCGTCAAAAACGACCACGGAGAACGGGCGGCGGCGGATGGCTTCGGTCAACTGGCCCGCGTCCTCGTAGCCCACATACCCCGGCGGCGCGCCCACCAGTCGGGCAACGGTGTGCCGCTCCATGAATTCGGACATATCCAGCCGGATCAGCGCGTCCTCGGTGCCGAAGAGGAAGGCCGCCAGCGCTTTGGTCAGTTCCGTCTTGCCCACGCCGGTGGGGCCCAGGAAAAAGAAGGAGCCGATAGGCCGCCGGGGGTCCTTCAGCCCGGCGTAGGCCCGCCGCAGGGCCCGGGCCAGCGTCTGGATGGCTTCGTCCTGCCCGACGATGCGTTTGCCCAGTTCCTCCTCCATCTGGAGCAGCCGCTGGCTCTGTTCGGCTGCCAACTGGGCCAGCGGGACGCCGGTCCACATAGAGACGACCTCCGCCACATCTTCCACTCCGACGGTAGCCCACTGACCATTGTCCTTTCCGCTCTGCAGGACCTCTATCTCATGCTCCAGGTTCTGGATGTGGAGCTGGATGCGTCGGGCCTCCTCAAACCGTTGCGCCCGGACGGCCGTCTCCATCTGCTCTTCCAGTTCCCGCAGACGGGCGCAGGACTCCCGGAGCCGGGCAGCCTCCGGGGATTTGTAAATCCGCACCCGTGAGGCCGCCTCGTCTATGACGTCAATGGCTTTATCGGGCAGGTAGCGGTCGGAGATGTAGCGGGCGGAGAGGCGAGCAGCGGCCACTAAGGCCTCATCGGTGAAGCGGACGCGGTGGTGGTCTTCGTAAAGGTGGGCCAGCCCCCGCAGAATCTCCACCGTCTCCTCCACGGTGGGTTCGCGGACGATGATGGGCTGGAAGCGCCGCTCCAGGGCAGCATCGGACTCAATATAACGGCGGTATTCGTCCATTGTGGTGGCGCCGATACACTGGAGTTCGCCCCGGGCCAGGGCCGGCTTGAGGATGTTCGCTGCGTCTAGAGCAGACCCCCCAGCACCGGCGCCGACCAGTACGTGCATCTCGTCAATAAACAGGATGGTACTGCTCTTTTTCAGTTCTTCAATAACCCGTTTCAGCCGTTCCTCAAACTGGCCCCGGTAAATGGTTCCGGCGATCAGCGAGCCGACGTCCAGTTGGAAGACCCGTTTATCCAGCAGGATGGCGGGGACATTTCCGGCGACGATGCGCTGGGCCAACCCCTCCACGATGGCCGTCTTGCCCACGCCAGGTTCGCCGATGAGCGCCGGATTGTTCTTGGTTCGGCGGGCCAGGACCTGGATGACCCGCTCAATCTCTGCCTCGCGCCCGATGACAGGGTCCAGTTTTCCCTCTTCGGCCAGGGCAGTCAGGTCCACACCCAGGCGGACCATCAGAGGGTTGGGGGCGGGTCGCTGGCGGGTGCGGGGACGGCTCACCGGGACGGGCCGTTGCTCCAGGGAGCGCACGGCCTCCTCCCGTAGCCGGTCGGTGTTGACGCCCAGCCGCCGGAGGACGCTGATGGCCATTGCGTCTCCTTCGCGTGTGAGGGCAATCAGCAGATGTTCCGTATCTACTTTCGGGTCTCCCCGACGGCGGGCCTCCTCCACGGCCCGCTGGATGACCCGTTTGGTATCTTCCGTGAGTTGGGGGGGCTGGATAGAGGAACGTCGCTCTTCGGGGTTCAGGCGGAGGATGACCTGACGGACGCGGTTTTCCTGCAGGCCCATCTGGCGCAGGACTTTCGCCGCCCCGCTCTCTTCCTGCATCAGCCCCAGCAGCAGGTGCTCCGTGCCCACATAGAGGTGGCGCATGCCTCGGGCCGCCTGTTCGGCCAGGCGGAGCACCCGTTCTGCTTCAGGCGTAAACATCTTCCAGTGGTCTTCCATCGTCTTCTACTCCCGCCTGCGGCGCGTCCAGACCCGCTGGCCCTTCCCAATGGTCCACCTGCCGCAGGCTCAGCCCCAGGCGGTGGCGCTCCGGCTCCATCCGTATGACCCGGACGGTGAGCACCTGGTTGGGACGGACTAACTCCCGGACGGCATCACTGTCGGGCCCATCCAGTTCCGAAGCGTGGATCAGTCCTTCTATCTCCTCATCCCCCACGATACAGGCAAAGGCTCCCCAGCGGGTCAGGCGGGTGACCCGGCACTCCACCAGTTGCCCTACATGATAACGTCGACCCGCCGATGTCCAGGGGTCCGGCTGCAGCCGTTTGATGCTGAGGGAGATGCGCTGGCGCTCCTGGTCCACGGAGAGCACCTCCACTTCCACTTCCTGCCCAATATGCAATAGTTCCCCGGGGTGCTCTATCCGCCCCCAGGAGATTTCGGAGAGATGGACCAGGCCATCCACTCCCCCGATGTCCACGAAGGCGCCGAAGGGGGTCAGGTTGCTCACGCGCCCGCGGCGAACCTCCCCTTCCCGAAGGGAGTTGAGAATGTCAGCCCGTGACCGTGCCTGGCACTGTTCCTCTGCTACCCGTTCGGAGAGGATAAGCCGGTTCCGTTCCCGGTCGGCCTCAATCACCGCCAGTTTCAGAGAAGCGCCGACCAGGCGGGAGAGGAACTGCCAGCAATCGGGGTCAGAGACGCGGGGAGCGCCCCGGGAGGGGGAGAGGTGGGAAGCGGGGATGAATCCCCGCAGTCGCCCCAGATAGACGATGAGGCCTCCCCGATTCGCGGCAGCGACGGTCAGTTCTACCAGTTCCCCCTTTTCCTGGAGGGAGCAGGCGTAGGCCCAATCCTGTTCCGCCTGCGCCCGGGTGAAGGAGAGCACTGGAACGCCACCGGGCCCTTCGGGATCCACGACGTAGACCATCACCCGGTCCCCAGGCTTCAGTCGGGCGAGGGTTTTGGGATCTATCCGTTCCAGTTCCGGGCCGCTAATGGTGCCTTCGCACTTGGTGCCCACATCCACCAGGATGAGGTCGCGGCTCACGCGCACGACCCGCCCCTGGACAACGTCACCGCGTTGGAGATGGGCGCATGGGGTGAATTCGTTCAGCAGCCTGGCGAAGTCCTCCTGGGCTGGGCTGGGAGAAGAATATGGCTCGTCGTTCATTCGGGCCTCCGGCTATGTATATTATAGCCGGTTCTGTGCAGGGGGCAAGTGGGG
>DAOTWK010000026.1:0-4074 GCA_034435815.1 Anaerolineae bacterium
CTCACGGCCGTGGCGTTTATCCTGCGCCGAAGATATGCCCTCGGCGTTTAGAATTCACAGCAAGCGTTTGCAATTCCGACCAAACGCGGTAAAATGGCTTGTTTGAAAGGAGAAAAGATGAGCTACCGGGAAGCGATAGAATACCTTCACAGCCTGACCGACTACGAGAAACGGCGACTTGAGCGCTACTCGCCGGAGACGCTGGACCTTTCTCGCGTGGAGCGATTGCTGGACATGGTGGGGAACCCCCACCGCCTCTACCCATCCGTCCACATCGCCGGGACGAAGGGGAAAGGCTCCACCTCAGCGATGATAGAATCGGTCCTGCGCGCGGCAGGATACCGCACCGGTCTCTACACTTCTCCCCATCTCCACACCTTTCGCGAGCGCATCCGCATCGGCGCCGACCTGATTTCCCGCGAGGAAGTCGTCTCGCTGGTGGAGGAGTTCCGCCCGCTCATTGCCCGCATCCCCGGCATCACCACCTTTGAGGCCATCACCGCTATCGCCTTCACCTACTTCGCCCGCCAGAAAATAGACGTGTTGGTCGCCGAGGTCGGCCTGGGCGGACGGCTGGACGCCACCAACGTCATCCGTCCGGAGGTGGCCGTTATCACCTCCCTGAGCCTGGACCACACCCAACTTTTGGGGAACACGCTGCCGGAAATCGCGGCAGAGAAGGCCGGCATTATCAAGGACGGCATTCCCGTCGTCACCGCGCCGCAGCGCCCAGAGGCCCTGGCGGTTATAGAGGAGACGGCACGCGCCCGCCAGGCCCCCCTCACCGTGGTGGGACGGGATTGGGTCTGGGAGCCCGGCCCCTTTGACCTGAAGGGTCAATTCTTCACCGTCCGCCGAATTGGAGAGGGGCGGAACGACCTGGCCGGCGAGTACTGGCTTCCCCTGCTGGGCCGTCATCAGTTGGAGAATGGGGCCACCGCCCTGGCCGCGCTTCAGATTCTCCTGGAACGGGGCTTTCGCCTCTCCCTCACAGCGGCTCAGGAGGGGCTGCGGATAGTAAAGTGGCCGGGACGGCTGGAAATCCTCAACACCGACCCGCTGGTGGTGGTGGATTGCGCCCATAACCCGTACTCCACCGAAGTCCTGCGGGAGACGCTCCGGGAGTGGTTTCCAGGCCGCCGCTGGGTGCTCATCTTCGGCGCGTCGGCCGATAAAGACATCCCCGGAATGTTGCGGGCGCTCCTGCCGATCGCCGATTACCTCATCGTCACCCGTTCTGAGCACCCCCGCTCCGCTACTCCGGTAGAACTGGCGGATATGGCCGCATCGGTCGGCGGCGGAGCCGAGATCGCCGTCAACATTCGGCGCGCCTTTCAGCGGGCCCTGACACTGCTGAGGCCGGACACCGGCATCCTGGTCACCGGCTCCATCTTCCTGGTTGCCGAGGCCCGGGAGGAGTGGGCCGAACACAACGGCCAACCGGTCCCCGAAAACGACCGGACGGAGTAACGGAGTACGAACGGAGTATGAAGATGAAGCGCGATTGGGGCGAATGGTGGACCCAAATGGGCTGGTCGCAGCCCGGGTTTTTCCCGTATTTTGACCAGGAAGAAGAAGAGCTCCCCGAGGAGCAGACGGAGGAGATCATTGAGGGGCCGCTCCTGCCCTTGCGGGACATGGTCTTTTTCCCGCGCATGGTCGCCCCGCTGGTGGTGGCGCGGCCGTCGTCCCTTGAGGCGGTGGAGGCGGCGCTGGAACTGGATGAGCCGCTCATCGCCGTCGCCCAGCGGGACCCCCAGGTAGAAGAGGCGGGGCCGGAGGACCTCTACAACTTCGGCACCGACATCATCATCGGGCGCATGCTTCGCATGCCCGATGGCACCATCAGCATCCTGGCCCAGGGCCATCAGCGGGTGCAGATTCTGGAATACGTCCATCTGGAGCCCTATATCCGCGTCCGGGCGATGCCCATTGTGGAGCCGACCGAGCGCTCCCGGATGACCGAAGCGCTGATGCGGGCTGTCCTCAACCTTTTTGAACGCGTCGTTCAGTTGAGTCATAACCTGCCCGAAGATCTCTACGTCTTCGCACTGAACATCCGGGAGCCGGGCTGGCTGGCGGACCTCATCGCCCAAAGCCTCAATCTGGATACCGCGCAGCGGCAGGAGGTCCTGGAGACGCTGGACCCCACCGTCCGCCTGCAACGAGTCAACGTTCTGCTGGCGAAGGAACTGGACGTCCTGGAACTGGAGGACAAAATCCACTCCCAGGTCCAGCAGGAGATGGACCGCTCTCAGCGGGAGTACTTCCTGCGGGAGCAGATGAAGGCCATTCAGACGGAACTGGGGGAGACGGATACCTTCACCCAGGAGTTGAACCAGTTGCGGGAGCGGATAGAGCAGGCCCAGTTCCCGCCGGAGGTGCGCGCCCAGGCAGAGCGGGAACTGGCCCGCCTGGCCGCGATGCCCCCCATGGCCCCCGACGTCGGCATTATCCGCACCTACCTGGACTGGCTGCTGGAACTCCCCTGGACCGAAGAGACGGAGGATAACCTGGACCTGGCCCACGTCGCCGAGGTCCTGGAGTCCTCCCACTACGGTCTGCCGAAGGCCAAAGAGCGCATCCTGGAATATATTGCGGTCAAAAAACTGGCCCCGGAGAGGATGCGCAGCCCGATTCTCTGCTTTGTGGGCCCTCCGGGGACGGGCAAGACCAGTCTGGGACAGGCCATTGCCAAGGCACTGGGGCGGAACTTTGTCCGGGTGAGCCTGGGCGGGGTGCGGGACGAGGCGGAGATTCGGGGGCATCGCCGGACGTACATCGGCGCCCTTCCCGGCCGCATCATCCAGACCATGCGGCGGGCCAAAACAGTCAACCCCGTCTTTATGCTGGACGAGGTGGACAAACTGGGGCTGGATTTTCGGGGCGACCCAGCGGCGGCGCTGCTGGAGGTACTGGACCCGGAGCAGAACCACGCCTTCTCCGACCACTACCTGGAAGTACCGTACAACCTCTCAAAAGTCTTTTTTATTACCACGGCCAACACACTGGACCCGGTACCGCCGGCGCTGCGGGACCGAATGGAAGTGATAGAGTTTCCGTCCTACGTGGAGGAGGAGAAACTGGAGATTGCCCGCCGGTTCCTCATTCCCCGGCAGATAGAGGAGAACGGGTTGAACGGGCACCCGGTCACCTTCACCGATGCGACGCTGCGGCGCATCATCCGGGAGTACACCTACGAGGGCGGCGTGCGCAACCTGGAGCGGGAGATTGCCAACATCTGCCGTAAGGCGGCGCGGCGGCTGGCTGAGGGGAAGAAACCGCTGACCCGCGTCATCCCCGCCGACCTGCCCCGCTACCTGGGCCCGCCCCGCTACCCGCGCGACGAGGCAGAGGAGAGGGACGAAATCGGGCTGGCGATGGGGCTGGCCTGGACGGAAGCAGGCGGCGACCTGATGCCGGTGGAGGTCGCCCTGATGCCCGGCAAGGGCAACCTGACCCTCACCGGCCAACTGGGGGAGGTGATGCAGGAATCCGCCCAGGCGGCACTCAGTTACGCCCGGTCCCGCTCCAAAGATCTGGGGGTGGCGCCGGACGTCTTTGAGAAGACGGACATCCACATCCACCTGCCGGAGGGTGCCATCCCGAAGGACGGTCCGTCGGCGGGTATCACTATGGCGACGGCCCTCGTCTCTGCCCTCACCCACCGCCCCGTGCGGCGGAAGGTGGCGATGACGGGCGAAATCACCCTGCGGGGGCGGGTCCTGCCCGTCGGCGGCATCAAGGAGAAACTGCTGGCAGCCCATCGGGCCGGTATGAAAGAGGTCATCATCCCCAAACGGAACCAGCCGGACCTGGTGGAGATTCCCCGCAAGGTGATGCGGGAACTGAAGGTGCGGATGGTGGAGCGGATGGACGAGGTGCTGGAGGTGGCGCTGCTACCGCCCCGGCCATCGGAGGAGTCAGCGCAGCATCAGCCGAAGGCCCACCGACCCCGCCGGTCGCGGGTCCGCAAGGGCGAGCGGGTGTCGCCAGATGCCGGGCAACCCCCGACGCCCGGTCCCACCAGCGCACACCTTCCGGCGGGCGCCGCGATGTAGGACGAGGGGATGG
>DAOTWK010000027.1:0-17177 GCA_034435815.1 Anaerolineae bacterium
CTGACAGACCTCTTTCCCGTTCAGCCCAGGCATCAAGACATCCAGGATCACCAGGTCGGGAGCGACCTGATGAAGAAGGTGGAGAGCGGTCTCGCCGCTGGAGGCCGTATAGACGGCAAAGCCCTGGGTCTCCAGCAGCGTCCGGAGGAGGGTGAGCATTTCCGGATCGTCGTCTACGACAAGAATCCGCTCTTTGTCCATAGAATGGCCGTTAAACCCGACACCTTCACAAATTGAACTTTGGACAAACTGGGAAGGCCCGGAGCCAATACCCGCATATGGGCTTTGCGGCGCATTTAACCTCCCACATATTGGCTGTCGACCACTACAAAACCCGATTTGGCGGGTTAGTCCAAAGTCCAGTTACAAAATAACGCTGGGTGAGAAGAGATGGATTCCAGCGCGGGCTAACGCTTTCTGGATACGCAAGACTAGTCCATTCTCGCCGGTACGATTTTTCGTCTGAATTTGAGTTTTATCCGACCGCGTCAGTAAAAGAACCGGCGCAGAATAGACCCGTTGCAATCTCACAGGTAAACCGAGTCCCTCTCTGTAGATCACCTCCCTATCCAGCAGGATCAGGTCGGGCCGGATATCCGTCAGAGGACGGAGCGCTGCCTGGCTATCGCTGAGCGCGAGAACATGAATACCTTCATCAACTTGTAGTATATGACGAACGGCGGAGAGGATTTCTGCATCTTCCGCCACAACAAAGATGTGAACCATGCTCAAGGATACCCCCCTTATCGCAGTTAGGATGACAGGATGCAGTTGCCTCACGGGTTTACCGATGAAGCAGTTCATAGACTTTAGATAGAAAGGCTTGCGGCGAAAAAGGCTTGGTCAGGAATGCTGCGGCCCCCGCCTCCAATCCTCTGGCGACTGCTTCGGACGCGCCCATTGCGCTAAGCAGTAGGATGGGAACGGAAGAATTCTGGCGAATCCGGCGCGCCACTTCTATTCCGTTCATCCCCGGCATCCAGACGTCCAGGATGACCAGGTCGGGCTGGACCTCCGGAAACTTGCGGAGAGCCGACGGGCCATCTTCGGCTGTGAAGACCTGGAAGCCGTTGACCCGTTCCAGCAAACCTTTGATCAGGGCCAGGAGGTCTGGATTGTCGTCTACGACAAGCAGTCGCGCGGCACTCACCTTTGACCCTCGCGGTGTGGGATTGCATTGCTCTATAATAAAAGTCGTCAGCAGGGCACTTTTTCCCGCGCGGCTTCTACGCGGTTCTTCGCCGGATGGCCAGACCGAGAACCAGCAGCGCCAGCCCCAGAAGGAGCAATGGGCCGGCAGGCCCCCCGCAGGACAGACGGTGGGAAATCTCGCCGGCCTCAGGGATCAGCGGACATATCGGACGGTCCAGGGTCGGAAGAGGGAACGGGCCGGTGCTTCGGCCGCCGTCATATGAGGCCACAGCGATGTTCTCTACCCCTGTACCAGCAGGCACATCCGCCCGTGCCCGCGCCTCTATTGTGATGGTGACCTCGCCGCCCGGCTCCAGCGTCCCCACGGAGACCCGCACCGTCTGGCCAGAGATGGCGGGGATGCCCCGCGTGGAGCGGGCAGCGAGAATTTGCAAAAAGGCGGGCAGGGTATCTTCCACCATCAGCCCGGATACCGGTTGGGTGCTCGTGTTTCGGACCCGAATGGTGATCCGGACATTCTGTCCGGGGGAGACGGTGGAAGGATTGACCTCTTTCTCCACCACGATGCCCGGCACCTCCGGCGTGGCGGTGAAACACCAGGGGGTGGGCGACGGGCCCCGGGTGGGGGTCCGCGTGGGCCGCAGGGTGGCAGTGGGAGAAGCGGTCGGCGTCTCCGTGGGTGGTGGGGAAGGTGGGGGTGGAGGAGGTGGGGGCGGAACGGATGTCGCCGTGGGAGTGGGGGTGGATGTTGCCGTGGGGGTTGTAGTCGGCGTCTCGGTCGGCGTGAAGGTGGGGGTGAAACCGGCGACGGCGGAGTCCCGGACGCCCGCCCCCCAGAGTAGCAGGCCACCGATGAGTACCAGACCCACCAGCCACCCCTTTCGCATCTTTCGTCTCCAGAGTTGGGGTAGGATACCTGCGAGCCGTTGCCCTACCGCCGGATCAGGACGAACTCCAGACGGGCGCAGTTGCCCGCCTCGTCGCAGGCTTCCAGGGTAATCGGGTTCTCCCCGGGTTGCAGTCTCCAGCGAACCATAAATCCCCCCGCAGGGTCCACTGAGACTCTCTCCCCGTTCAGCCGGACCGTTGCGCCAGGCTCCGTCTCCCCCCGAATGGTGACCGTCTCCCCAAAGACTTCCGGTGTGGTGGGCTCCAGCAGGCGCAGAACGCCGGGGGGTGTCGCATCGTACCGGTAAGTCAGTAGGATGCAGGGACTCCGGCTGCCGCCCGGTGCCTCCACCAGGATGCACAGGACATAATCCCCTTCCGCCGGGGCCCGGAAGCGGAGCATAAACTCTCCCTTTGATGTGACCGGCGCCCGGTCCACAACGTTCTCCCCGACAATCAGAAGGGCATCGCCCTGCTTGGCGACCGCCTTTCCGGAGATTTCCAGCGATGACCGGTTAGAGGTCACAAAGGCCTCAGCCTGTACGGTCAGGCCGTTCAGGTTTAAACGGTCTACAGAGGGGGCCTGGGGGCGGACCTGCAGCGGCTGACCGATGATAGCATCTACTTCGTAGCCCGCGGGGACCTCTGCCGATGGATACCCCTGGGCCGGGTCCAGCAACGTCACCTGGGTGGCCCCTTCGTCGGTGGCGCTGTAGGTGTGGTCTGCTGCGACGACCCGCGTGCGGAAAATCGTACCGAGTGCACTGACTGTCGCAGCAGGGGTTTTCACCTCAAAAACCAGACGGCCTGGCAGCGAGGGGATATCCGCTTCTGCCTCCCCGGCCTCTACCTTCATCCGAATGACCAGTCTCGCGGGGTCTATCTCCTCCAGGATCAGGATCGTACTGCCAGCCAGGCGTAACTGACCGCCATCCTGAAAGACAACTATTCCGTTGCCGTCCTCGGAGAGAGCGACCCGATCTCCCTCGGCCAGGTGGAATTCACGACCGCCAGGTACAGAAGTGACCCCTGATTGGCTCCAGCGAAAGTAGAGGGGGCGCTGCCAGGAGACCTGGGCTTCTCCGTCCTCCACGATGAGGGTTGTCCATTGAGGCACACGGGGAGTCAGTACCCATCCGATGACCGCCAGCAAAATCAGGATGGCCATCCCGGCAAGAGCGGGACGCCACCACAGGAGACGGGGGCGCAGCGTCATCGCCTCTATCAGCCGCTCCGTCAATTGGACGGTAAACGCGGGCCGCGGTCGGACGCTCTCCCGCGCCAGCGTCCGGAGCAGTTCTTCTACATTCAACGATTCAAGACTCATCCGCTTTACCCAGGGTCTGCCCCAACATCTGTTTCGCGCGGATCAGGATGGACTCCACGCTCTTGGGAGTCCGCTCCATTATCTGAGCCATTTCGGCCACCGGCACATCCTCCACGTACCGGAGCACCAGAGCGGTCCGGTAATGGGGAGGCAGGGTCAGAAGGGCCGCACGGACCCGCTCCCGGACTTCGGTCTCCTCAAGAAACGCGGGAGGGGACACGTCTTCGCTGGTGAGGTGCCAGTCTTCCAGAGGAAGTTCGGGGGGCCTTCTGCGGCGGGAGCGCCAGTGGTCAGCGATTTTATGGGCGGCGATCCGGAACAACCATGTGCGCAGGCGGCTATCTCCGCGAAACCGGTGGGCACTCCGGAGCGCTGCCAGAAAGGTTTCCTGAGTGATGTCCTCTGCGTCTTCCACAACACCCCCTACCTGATGATAGACGAACCGATAGACCATGTCCCCATACTCCCGGACCATCTCGGCGGCGGCATCCGGGTCCCGGCGGGCCAGTCGCCGCATCAGGTCCTGTTCAGAAGGCGTAGCGCGCTGGCCTTCTCTACGAAAAATGTCGCTGGAGAAGGCCAGAATCCCGCGCCAGAAACGAAAGAATCGGGTAGGGAGCGGAACGATCATGGCTACATTGCATTGTAATCTTGAGTGAGGAAATGTCAACTACCCCCGTCTCTTTGCGCCGATGGGCAATCGGCCTCCGCTGGGCGCAAAAGCGCCCGGCGTCAGCCAGCGGCGCTTTCAGGCCAGCGAAGGCCAGCCGTCGGCCGCAGGCCCGGAAAGGCCGACTTCCGCCGGCGCCGATTGGATTCCACCGCCCGCAAAAGGGGGCTTTTCCGGCCGGAAAAGCCCCCCAATCGTAAAAAAACTATTTTTCAAGACTTGACAAAAATTAAGTTCTATGTTAAAATCTTTCAGTGTTGGATAAAAATTTTTTAGGAGGCATCCCATGTATCCGGCACCCGTCCATTGCCCTGTGTGCCACGATGAACTGCGGATCGCCCGCATGGTCTGTCCGACCTGCGGTACTGCTCTGGAGGGCCACTTCACTCCCGGGCGCTTGGCTTCCCTCACTCCCGAACAGGCCGATTTCGTGGAACTCTTCCTCCGCTGCGAGGGGAAACTGAACCGCGTCCAGGAGGAACTGGGCCTCTCCTACCCCACCGTCCGCAGTCGGCTGGAGGAGGTCATCCGCGCCCTGGGATACGAAGTGCGGGAGGAGCGGGGGGATGCCGAGAGCCGCCGCCAGGAGGTCCTCCAGCGGCTGGCCCGGCGGGAAATCACCGCTGAAGAGGCCCTGCAACTGCTCTAAAATCATCGGTTATCTCGTTGTGGAAGGGAGGTGGGAGATGATGACATGGCTGGAGATGGTCGCTCATTACAAAGGATACCAGAACCTGTTGCAAGAGAACAAGCAACTTTGTCTCCCTTTGTGGGTCAGGAAACCCCGTGAGCCGTTCTACCGGCAAGCGCTGCGGGTTCTGGGACACCACCTGGTCCACTGGGGGCAGAAGTTGCAGGAGCGATACCCGGCCCCGGTGTCCCCGCCGTCCTGGCAGGCTCGCCGGACCGGTTGATGTGCCGTGATGAGGCCGACAGTGGGCCGTGCCCGCCAAGAGTATGCACCACCAGCCCGCCGGGTGATCTCAGGGCAAAAGGGCACAGCCCGCCCTGTCTGACCAGTCTGTGCTTACCATTGGGTAGACAATGCCTTGAAAGGGGATGCGGTATGAACACAGTAAATTTATGGCCCATAGCACTGGAAGCGCTTCAGGCGTTGGGCAGGCATTACGGCCCGGAGATGGAGCGGGCTGCTGCTGAACTGAATCTGCCCGAATGGTATGGCTGGCTATTACCCGCATGGGTATTTGATCCGGAACCTATCTCGGCCGCGCGATTGCGTGTCCGTTCTCCGTACACATCCGCCCGATTGTTCAACGAGCGACTGGCCAATGCGGCTAGGCAAGGTCTCCTGAGGCTCGCTGCAGGAACAGAAAATGAGTATCGTTTGACAGAGTTGGGAAGGCAGGCCGCAGAACGTGTTATCGGAGCAGCGTATGCGAAGATGGCAATGCTCCAACCTTTGCCCCCAGCCGAACTGGAGCGTCTGGCCGACCTTCTCCTTCGGCTGGTGAAATCCTGTTTGACTGCCCCGGAGCCGCCGGGGAAATGGTGTATTCACCTCTCTCGGCGAACCAACTCGGGAAGTGGCGCGCCCGTTGTGGCGCGAATAGACCAGTATTTGACCGATCTGGCCTCGTATCGGGATGATGCGCACCTGGCCGCGTGGCAACCATATGAAATTGACGGGCATGCCTGGGAAGCCTTTACATTGCTCTGGCGCGGAGAAGCCTCTACACTGGATGATCTCTGTCAGAGATTATCAGGACGTCGCGGATATTTGCGAGACGAATACGGACAAGCGATGGAAGATTTGATCCAGCGTGGTTGGGTTGCGGAGGGAGCAGGAGCGTATCAAGTAACCCCACTGGGAAAGGAAATCCGCCAGACGGCAGAAGAAACTACGGACCGTTATTTCTATGCACCCTGGTCTTGCTTGAGCCAGGAGGAGACGGAAGAGTTGCGGAATTTGTTGATGCGTCTTCGCGACGCTCTGTGAGCTGTAAAACATGGGTGCGCTCCGCGTAGCGGTGCAGCCCCCTTACCCGAAACCGCGAGAGCGGGTAGCAAAGGGAAGTCAGAGCCAGCGAGGTTGCAAAGATGTTAACTTTCAAACCTGCCACCGGTGAACAGTATGATGAGTTCTTCCAATTGATGCAGAAGGAAGCCGCTGATTATCTTCAGCACACTATGGAACTGATGCAGATAACCCCGGAGCGGGCAAGACACTTGTTTGAGCGCGTTGGTCAGGTTTACGGCATCTACCATGGGGATCAACTGGCAGGCTTTTATTGGATTGAAGAACGAGACGAAATTCTACATCTTCACGGTTTGGTACTCCGAGGAGAGTTTCAGGGTGAGGGAATCGGCACTCAAGTTTTGGAGATGCTGGAGCGTGATTACAGGCCTCGTCTGGCAGCGATAGAGTTGGGTGTTCACCAGTCAAACGCAAAAGCAAAACGCCTTTACGAGAGAAGGGGGTATCAAACGGTAAAGTATCTATCCGAATTGGGGTTTTACATTATGCAAAAGCGTCTGCGCTGAACGAGCCCCCATTCCAGAACGAGGGGCAATACTCTCCTAAACCCAGGCTCTGGTACGTTTCAGCAAACTGGGGGATTAGCAGCCCGTACAACATCACAACGGAGGGGCGATGATGAGAAGGTGGCTGGCCTTTCTGCTGGCAGTAGCAATTCTCGTCGCTGTCCATGAAGGAATGCATGCAGTGATGGCAATGTTTTACGGCGAATACGCGGCCCTGCACATCCAATACGGGGTTTTCCCCGAAATCCAATACAAGACACCCGTCAATGAAAGAGCCGGAGTCCATTGGAGCTTCATCTCTGGAGCAAGTAGCCTGGCAACATTGCTTATGGGATACCTGCTGCTGTTGATGAGTGCGAGAATCGCCTGCTTGCGTGGTTGGTTTTTCAAAGACCTCTTCTTTTACCTGACATTCATCTTGCTGCTGGCTGATCCTTTGAACCTCTCTGTTGGCCCGTTTATCTACGGAGGAGATGCTTCCGGAATCGCGGTTGGGTTCGGCGTCAGCCGGTACGTGATCCAGGTGATTTCCCTGGTCGTACTTCTTGTGAACCGCGAACTGATTGTGCAGAGGCTATTTCCAACATACAATGTGCGGGTGAAGCATTTTCTGTTTCGGCCCTTGATCCAGGGGCCGGGCAGGGCCTAATGAGCCCGTCGGTCATCCTCTGAAACCGTGAACCCGCATAAATAAATGGTGTGAGGAACCATGTGGAACCAGAGTGTAGAGACCACCCTTTCGCCCACTATCGTTGTTGAGGAATGCCTGGGCGATCTGTCCGTTCAGGGGGTGGACGAGCCGCGCCTGACCCTTTCTCTCCGCAACGGCACCGACGCGCTCTCCCTCCGGCGGGAGGGGGAGACGGTCTTCCTGACCCTGCGCGCCGATGCTCACATAGTCTGCCCGCGCGGGGCCCGCCTGACCCTGGCAGTGGTGCGGGGCGACCTGCGGGTTCGGGACATCTCCGGCCCTCTGACCGTCGGCGCAGTCTCGGGGGACGGGACATTCCGCCAGGTTGGCCCCCTCACCCTGGGCGAAATCTACGGCGACCTCTCTCTGCACGCCGTTTCCGGGGAGGTCCGCATCCGCGAGGTCTTCGGAGATGCCCGCATCCAGGAAGTGGACGGCTCCCTCTCTGTCCGCACCGTCCGCGGAGACCTGCGGGCCGCCGGTCTGCGGGGCGGGGCGGCGGTGGAGGGCATCGGAGCCGACCTGCGCCTGCGCCCGCCCTATGTTCCCGGCGTGGAGTACTGCTTCGGGGTCGGCAGCACGGCCCATATCGTCGTCCCCGCCGACGCCAGCGTCCGTTTCGCCCTCCGCGCGGGCGGACGAATCCGTTCCGCCGTCCCGGGCCTCTCCCTCGGTGAGACGGGAGGTATTACGACCGGCGCTCTGGGGGGCGGGGAGGCGCTTCTGGAGGTTACGGCAGGCAGCCACGTTCTTTTAGTGCCGGAGACCGGCGAGGAGGCGGAGTGGGGCGTGTGGGCAGCCGGGATGGAAGACATCGGGGCTGTTGTGGAGGCCCGCATCGCGGAGGCGATGGCCCTTCTGGAGGCTCGCCTGGATGAGACCCTCCGTTCCGTGGATAGCGAAGAAATCCGCCGACGGATGGAGCGGGCTGCGGAGCGGGCCCGCCAGGCGGCGGAGCGATACGCCCGCGAAGCCGGAGAGGCGGCCCGGCGGGAGGCGGAGCGGGCCCGCAGAGAGGCGCGTCAGGAAGCGGAACGGGCTCGCCGGGAAGCGGAACGGGCCCGTATACAGGCTGAGCGGGCCGAGCGGCGCTGGCAGCGGGCCAGCGGTCGTCGCCCCGAACCCACCCGTCCAGCAGCGGCCAGCGAGGAAATCCTCCGGGTGCTCCGCCTGGTGGAGGAGGGCAAACTTACTCCCGAGCAGGCCGCTGACCTCATCGCTGCCCTGGAGGGCCGCTGAGAACCTGGCTGGAAGATACCGGTTGAAGAAATACAGAACGCGGAGTACGGAGCACAAAGTATGAACTCTCTCACCCGCCAACTTCGTCGTGCGACCGGATTGAGCCGCAACGCTAAACTTTTTCTGGTTACGGTGTCCGTCAGCGCCATGGGGAGCGGTATCTTTATGCTCTTCATGAACCTCTTCGTGCTCTCCCGGGGCAACGACGAGGCCTTCCTGGGCCTGCTGATGTCCAGTATGAGTCTCTCGGCCCTGCTCCTGGGCCTGCCAATGGGGATTCTGGTGGACCGGTTGGGGCGCAAGCGGGCAATGGTGGCCGGAGCCACCCTTTCTGTCGCCGCAACGCTATTGCTAACCCTTCCCCCGGCGGATTGGCCTTTGCTGGTGGCGGCAGTCTTCTACGGGGCGGGGAACGCGCTCTTTATGGCCTCCGGCCCGGCATTCATGGCCGAGAACGCCACCGAAGACGAGCGCCCGACGCTCTTCAGCCTCCAATCGGGCCTCTCCCTGCTGATGGGCTTCCTGGGGAGCGCCGTCGGCGGCTCCTTCCCGGCCCTCTTCGGCGTTCTGCTACAGGTCCACCCGGAGAGCGTGACAGCGTACCGGGCCACCCTGCTGACCGCCGAGGGGATAATGGCGTTCGCCTTGATTCCCCTGCTGATGATTCGGGAAGAACGGGTTCGCCCGGCAGGGGAGCACCGTCGGCCCTTCACCCTGCGGGATTTTCCCTTCCGCCGGGATGTCGTCGCGCTGCTGGTGCCCGAACTGATCATTGCGCTGGGAGCGGGATTGCTCATCCCATACCTGAACATCTTCTTCAAGCAGCGTTTCCATATCCCGGATAGCATACTGGGGCTGACCTTCGCCGTCTCTCAGTTGCTGATGGGCGGCGCCACACTCCTGGCGCCGATTCTGGCGGAACGGTGGGGCAAAATCCGCACTGTCGTCTTCACTCAACTGGCCTCCTTGCCCTTCCTGCTGACGCTGGGATTTGTCCCCGTTCTGCCGATCGCCGTCGGGGCCTTCTGGATGCGGGCGATGCTGATGAATATGGCCGGTCCCCTCTACACCGCTTTCGCGATGGAACGGGTGCGGGAGAACGAGCGGGGAACGGTGGGAGCGATGATTGGCGTCGCCTATTCGGTGGGGCAGAGCATCGGCCCGGGCATCAGCGGGTTCGTTCAGCGCAGTTTCGGCTTCCCACCGCTGTTCCTGACGACGGGGGCCACCTATCTTTTTGCCGCGCTGCTCACTCTGGCCCTCTTCGGTCGGGCGGAGCATCCGGCGGCGCGACCGGAATCCCTTCCCGTAGGCGGTGAATAATGCTTCAGCGAGACCTTCCCTCCAACTGGGCCACCCGGTTCTTCACCATCTGGACCGGTCAGGCCTTCTCTCTCTTCGGGAGCATGCTGGTGCAGTTCGCCCTGGTCTGGTGGCTGACGAAAACGACCGGCTCGGCGACCGTGCTGGCGCTGGCGACGCTGGTGGCCCTCCTGCCTCAGGTCTTTCTGGGCCCCTTCGTCGGGGCATTGGTGGACCGCTGGAATCGGCGGCTGGTGATGATTGTGACCGACAGCCTCATCGCCATAACCACCCTCATTCTGGCCGCGCTCGCCGCAATGGAAGCCATGCGGGTGGGGCACGTCTTCCTGGTAATGTTTCTCCGTTCGGTAGGCGGGGTCTTCCACTGGGCGGCGATGCAGGCCTCTACCTCCCTGATGGTCCCCGAGCGGCACCTGGCGCGCGTCGCCGGCCTCAACCAGACGCTGAACGGGGCGCTGCAGATTGTCGCGCCGCCGGTGGGGGCTCTGCTCTGGAGCCTCCTCCCCCTCTACGGCATTCTGGCAATAGACGTGGGGACGGCATTGCTGGCGGTTCTTCCTCTCTGCTTCATCCCCATTCCGCAGCCAGCGGCGCGTGGGCGGGCTGGTGTCCCGTTCTCTCTAATTCAGGACGTGATGGAGGGACTGCGCTACATCTGGCGGTGGCCGGGTGTGCGGGCTCTCCTGCTGATGGCGACGGTCATCAACTTCGCCATCAACCCCGGTTTCGCGCTGATGCCCATCCTCATCACCCGCCACTTCGGAGGGGGGGCGCTGGAACTGGGGTGGATGGAGTCGGCATGGGGGATTGGCGTAGTCGTCGGTGGGCTGGTTCTGAGCGGATGGGGTGGCTTTCGCCGCCGCATCCTGACCACACTGATGGGGCTGGTAGGGATAGGGGTCGGTGTGCTGGTCCTGGGACTGGTGCCGCCGGAAGGCTTTATCCTGGCGCTGGTGGCCATGTTCTTCGCCGGGGCGATGAACCCCATCACCAACGGACCGGTGTTCGCCATCTTGCAGGCGCGGGTAAGCCCGGAACTCCAGGGGCGCGTCTTTACGACCATCGGGAGCATCGCCGGGGCGATGATGCCCCTGGGGACCGCTATCGCTGGTCCCGTGGCCGACTGGTTGGGCGTGCAGGTCTGGTTCCTGGTCGGCGGCGCCGTCTGTGCCCTGATGGGGATGGTCTCTTTCTTTGTCCCAGCGATTGTGCATATGGAAGACCATATGGTGGTTTCTTCTGCGTCGGGAGGGCTGGCGGAGGGGGTTGTCCTGGCGGATTGACCCACGATCAGAGATATTTATTCTTCGGAGGCGGTGTGATGATAACCGAAGAGCGATTGAAGATTCTCCAGATGCTGGAAGAGGGAAAAATCACGGCGGAGGAGGCGGCCGCGCTCCTGCGCGCCATCGGTCAGAAGATCGGACCTTCAGGCCCGACTCCCCGCAGCGAGGGACGCTTTTTCCGCGTGCGCGTGACCGACATCGGGTCCGGGAAGAATAAAGTCAATATCACCATCCCGCTTCAGTTGGTGAAGGTGGGCCTGCGCATTGCGGAGCGCTTCGCCCCGGAGACCGAAGTGGACTGGCAGGGGCTGGCGGAGGCCATCACCGGCGGCGCCCTCGGGAAAATCGTGGAGATAGAGGACGAAGAGGACAACGAGCGGGTAGAAATATATGTAGAATAAGCAGAACGTGCCGGGCACTTCCAGAAGTGCCTGGCACGGGTCACTATGTTCACAATTCACAGTGCACTGGTCAGCAGGGCATGGAGGGCCCGCCGGGCCTCCCCGCGCACCAGTGCCAGCACTTCGTCTCCTGGCTGGAGCACCGTCTCGCCACGTGGCACCAGAATCTCTTCCCCCCGCACTACCGCCATCAACAAGCAGTCGGGCGGGAGAGGGAGGTCGGCAATGCGCTGACCGTCCGCCTTTGCGCCCCGTTCCAGTTTCTCTGTCACAATCGCCAGTTCCCCCCGTCGCAACCGCAGCAGCGTCATCATGTCCCCCAGGGACATCTCCTCGGCAATCAGTTTCGCCAACAGGTCCGACTGGTTCAGGGCGACGTCCACGCCCGCTTCAGGGGTAAAGAGCCAGGCGTTGCGGGGGTTGTTGACCCGGGCGATGATGCGCGGCACATTGAAGATGAACCGGCCCATCATCGCCACGGCCAGGTTGACCTCATCGTTGCCGGTGACGGCGACCAGCACATCCGAGGAGCGGATGCCAGCCTGTTCCAGCGTGCTCATCCGGGTTCCGTCTCCATCCATCACCACCTCTGTGGGGAGTTCCCGGTACAGCCGGGCCAGCACAGAGGAGCGATTCTCCACCACGCAGACCTCGTACCCATCGGCCAGCAAGAGAGAGGCCAGATGGGAGCCCACTTTCCCACCACCGATGATCAAGACGCGCATTCCACCCCTCCCGCCTGAGCCAATCGGTTCCGCAAGTCCTCCAGGGCGTCTGTTGCCACGCTGAGGCGAATGATGTCCCCGGCCTCCAGCGAGACATCCGGGGCAGGAATGCGGGCCGTTCCCCTGCGAATCAGCACCGTAGGGACGGTCTTTTCCGGGATGAATAGGGAAGAAAACGGCTGGCCTGCCCAGGCCGGCGGGACCCGCAGTTCCACGATGGTGACTTCCCCGTTGCCCAGGGTGTCTACCACGTTCAGTGCGGGCTGGCAGAGCAGTTGCTCCAAACGGTGGGCCCGCCACTCCGCCGCCGTCACGACCGGGACGCCGATGGCCTGGTAGATGGCGGCCCGCTCCGGCTCAAATAGACGGGCGACCACGTTGGGGACATTGAAGTGGCAGCGGGCGATGAAGGCGACCAGAAGGTTGGCCGTCTCGTCGCTGGTGACGGCGGCCACACCCTGGGCCTGTTCTATTCCTGCTCGCAAGAGGACATCTCGGTCAAATCCCAGGCCGGTGATGGTACGGCCGCGAAAATTCGGCCCCAATCGGAGAAACTGGTCGGGGTTCGGGTCCACCACAACGACCTGGTGACCCCGTTCAGCCAGGGTGCGGGCCAGAAGAGAGCCCGTCCGTCCACAACCGACAACGATGATGTGCATATACACTCCTACGAACTTGCCGGAATTGGGCTGTGGCCCCTACCCCCGCTCCCCTTCAGCGGCGGGAGAGGGAAGGGGAATCGGGGAATTTTGCGGCGGGCGGCTTCGCCGCAAAACCTTTTTTTAATCTCCCTCTCCCCGGCCTTGCGATGGGGGTAGGGAAATGGGGAGTGAAGGGCTCAACAGCCGCTGTGGCGGCATGAGGTGTTAATTTTTCATATCAATTTTCTATCCCCCTGGTCAGGGGGGGTAGGGGACGGCGGACCTGTCACCTTCCAAACTGCCATATCCCTACAATCGCGGCAGGACCTGGCCGTACCCTTGCAGCCGCAGGACGAGCGCGGCCAGGAGGAGGACCGTCAGCACGGCCAGAGCGATGTAGTCCGCCCGACGCATCTGGGGATTCAGATACCAGGTGCGCGGCGCCCCGGGATTGAAGCCTTTGGATTCCAGCGCCATCGCCAGCATGTTGGTGTGCCGGACGGCGTAGATAAATAGCGGGACACCCAGAGGGATAAATTTGCCTGCGCGCTGGAAGATATTCCCCGACTCCACGTCCAGCCCCCGGGAAATCTGGGCTTGAACAATGGTCGCCCCGGCTCCGGCGAAGGTCGGCACCAGACGCAGGGCGGTGGAGAAGGCAAAGGCTACCGGATACGGCAATCCCAGACGAATCAGCCCCTGGGTGAACTCCTCGTTGGTGGTGACGGAAAGGAAGATGAGCCCTGCGGCCACGAAGGACGCCAGCCGCAGCCCCATCGCAATGGCGTACATTAATGACTCCCGGCTCACCTCCAGCCGCCCCCACGACCACAGCGGGGTTGGCCCTTTGGCGAAAAACGGCCACAGCACAGTGCTGAAGACCACCAGCAGGGCCAGGATGTAGCGCATCCGCCAGAAGTTGGGCAACGCCTTCGCCGCAGCCCCCAGCAGCACCAGCCCCAGAGCGACCGCTGCCATATACAGCGGATGGTTAAAGACTATCACGATACCGAAGAGAAGCAGGACGCCGATGATTTTCGTCCGGGGATCCAGACGATGAAACCAGGTGTTCTCGTCCAGGTAGAGAAAGATGTTCATCCCGTCCTGAGTTCCTCCACCATTGCTTCCAGGGTAATTCCCGATGTCCCCAGCCAGTTCCCCAACCGCAGAAGGGGCGGGGGGCGCAGGGATGCCTCCGCCAGCACCTGCTCCTGGGCGAAGGCCGTCCGGGTGGGAGCGTCCAGCAGGATTTGACCGTCCTTCATCACCACCACCCGCTCGGCGTACTCCGCCGCCACCCACATGGAGTGGGTGATGATGATGACCGTGTGCCCCCGCCGGTGCAAGTCCCGGAGCATCTCCATCATGCTCCGCTGGTGGCGGTAGTCCAGCCCCGTGGTGGGCTCGTCCAGAATGATGACCTGCGGCTGGGCCGCCAGCACGGAGGCGACCGCCACCCGCTGCCGCTCCCCTTTGGTCAGAGTGAAAGGAACCTCTTCTTCATAGCCCGAAAGCCCCACTACCGCCAGCGCCTCAGCAACTCGCTCCTCCACGGCCTTCGGGTCCATCCCGGCCATCCGCAGGCTGAATCCCACCTCCTCCCGCACCGTGTTGGAGAAAATCTGATGATCGGGGTTCTGGAAGACATACCCCACGTGCCGGGCCATCTCCGTGCGCCGGATTTCCTCCAGCGGCCGCCCGCGAAAGAGTACCTCCCCCCGTGTGGGCTTCAGAAGACCGTTCAGGTGCTTGGCCAGCGTCGTCTTGCCAGAGCCGTTCTGTCCCACAAGGGCCAGAAACTCCCCCTCGCGAATCTGCAGATGGACTCCCTTCAGCGCCTCCACCGCGCGGGCCGGATATACGTAGTCCACATTGCGGAGTTCCAGGATGACCGGGCGACCGTTCGTCGGCGTGGTCGGGCTCTGGAGGGGACGAGGCCGGGCCAGGCCCTGCTCCTGGATCCGCGCGATGGCCTCCTCCACAGTCAGCGGCTGACCGGGCCATCCCAGGGCCTGAAAGAGGGCGACGGTCGGCGGGGGCTGGACGCCACAGGATTCCAGCAGGGCCAGGTCTGTCAGCACCTGGCGGGGCGGCCCCTGAGCGACGATTTCCCCCTCCCGCATCAGCCAGACCTGGTCGGCGTCCACCGCTGTCTCCGGGTCGTGGTCCACGACCAGAAGCGTCCGCCGTTCTTGCCGAAGCATATCGGAGACAGAAAGCACCTCCTCCCGCCCGACGGGGTCCAGGTCAGTGGTCGGTTCGTCCATCACCAGGACGAGGGGCTCCAGCGCCAGGACGGAGGCAATCGCCAGCCGCTGCTTCTGCCCACCGGAGAGGCTGGCCGGCTCCCGACGGCGCATATCCGCCAGTCCTACAAAGCGCAGATAGCGGTCAATCCGCCGCTCTATCTCGTCCCGGGGCAGGCAGAGGTTCTCCGGCCCGAAGGCCACCTCCAGTTCCACACTGGTGGAGAAGAGTTGGGCCTCAAAGTCCTGGAGGACCAGTCCCACCCACCGGGACATGTCGGCGACTCGTGCTTTGGCTACCTCCACGTCGTGGACCACCACCCGACCAGCGTACTCTCCCCGGAAGAAGCGAGGCACGAGGGCGTTCAAGGAACAGCAGAGGGTGGATTTCCCCGCGCCCTCGTGCCCCATCACTACCACGAAGGTGCCTTCTTCCACCTCGCCGTTGACATGCTGAAGTGCCGGACGCGTGGTCTCCGCGTAGGTGAAGGAGAGGTCCTGGATGGAGATGGCGACACCCATCGTGGGTTCCGGCACCTTACAGCAGGAACGAGCCCACCAGAATCAGGATGGTGGTGATGATCCCGATGACCAGGGCCTGCCCGGAGAGGACGTAGGCGCCCAGAATCCAGCCCGCCAGCGCGCCGATGACCACCAGCCAGGCGCCCAGGACGCCGGCCTTGGGCTTGCCGATGTCTTCCGGCTCCATCACCTCCCACCAGATCAGCCGCAATTGCCGCCGGACGACGCCGTAGACCGCCAGCAGGAGCAGGCCGCCGATCAGGCTACCAAACGTGTCGTTGACCGTGATGATGGTGACCAGGACCGGGTAGGGAACCAGCCCCAGCACCTGCAGCCACATGGCGATAACCACGCCACAGGCCGCCGAAGAGACGAGGGCCAGGATGATGTAGAGAGCCCAGGAGCGCCAGTTCCCCAGCGCCAGTTCCCGCTTCCCATCGGCGATGGGCTTCAGGGTGGTCCACATTGCGTAAGGAAGGTAACCCAGCAGGAAGTTGCCAATGAAGCCGAAGATGCTCCCCAGGCCGAGGGTGCCGCCGAAGATGTCCCCGATGAGGTTGCCGATGGCTGACCCCCACGCCGCCGCCGGGCCGAAGAGCAGGCTGAAGACCATCGGGAAGATGTTGGCGACGCGGACTTCGGTAATACCAGGGATCAGGGGGATGGCAGTCTTGAAGGCGATGAGAGCCGCCGCGTAGATGGCCGCACATACGGCCACCAGGATGATCATACGGGTATTCTTCCACATTGTAATGACGGCTTTCATTGAGGGTCCCTCCTAATGGACAGATGGGATGAAATAGTTGATAATATAAACATCATTTGCGGGGTTGCGGATTTCCTCCCCAATAGGCATCACCTCCTCTCCGGCAGATTTTGGAATGGGGATGAAGGCCCACCCGCTAATAAAAACACCGTTTCGTTCCTCAAGTCACGATGAGTCTCATTCCACCTTCAGCAACACCTTCAGCACCCCCGGCTCCGCCGCACGGGCGAAGGCTTCCACGCCCTGGGCCAGGGGGTAGATTGCACGGATCAGCGGCTGGACATCCACCATACCGCGCTGGAGCAGACGAAGCGCGGGCGGGAACGGCCCGCAACGGGAGCCCACCAGGGTGATTTCATCCACCACCAGCCCGGTTAGGTCTGCTTCCACCCGGCCATGGTAAGTGCTCTTCAGGACCAGCGTCCCTCGGGGCCGCAGGATGCGCCGGGCGGCGGCAAACCCCTCCGGCCTCCCGGTGCACTCCACGACTACGTCCGCCAAGAGCCCTTCCGCCTCGGATTCCAGCGCAGTCGGGATGCCCCGCCGGGCCAGGATGTCCAGTTTCTCCCGATGGCGGCCCACTGCGGTCAGGTTGCAGCCCACCAGGGCCAGCACCTGGGCCACCAGCAGGCCCAGTTTGCCGTCCCCCAGCACAACGACCCGGTCGGTGGGACGGAGATGGACCTGCTCCAGAATCTCCAGCGCCGCCGCCAGCGGTTCGGTAAAGACGGCGACCTCGTCCGGGACGCCGTCGGGCACAACGTGAAGGTTGCGGATAGGCAGAGTCAAGTATTCGGC
>DAOTWK010000028.1:0-10069 GCA_034435815.1 Anaerolineae bacterium
TCCTTCCCCACGTGGGTGAACTGGCCCCAGAGGAGCCAGGGCCAGAAGGGAGCCCAGTCCTCGGCCCGCAGGGAGACGGAGCCCAGCAGGCCCGAGAGGGGGCTTCTTCCCCGCCAACGGGCGGAGTAACTCCAGACCTCCTCCCAGCGCAACCGGTTCTCCACCACCGCCACCCCCTCGGCGGCCGCGATGAGCCCCCGGGGGTCCTCAAAGGCCAGCGGGGTATCGGAAAAGTGGCCGCTGAGCGCCTCCAGCCGCTCCATGAGCCGCTGAAAGAAGGGCCGGAAACGAAAC
Source organism: Anaerolineae bacterium (assembly GCA_034435815.1). GTDB lineage: Bacteria > Chloroflexota > Anaerolineae > B4-G1 > DUEL01 > SpSt-77. The sequence continues at coordinate 295 of DAOTWK010000028.1, forward strand.
CGGTCCGGCTTGACCAGGGCCCCCTCCTCAATCAGCCGCACCGGTGTGCGGAAGCGCAGGGTGAGGGTGGCCCCCGGCGGCGGCACCGGCACCGCGGTGACCTGAGCGTGGGTGATGGGGACATCGGGTACATAGACCATCCGGTCGCCCGATTTAAGAACGGGCCGGCGCTCGCCGGTGAGCGGGTTCTCGGCCCAGATTTCCCGGATGGCCAGGGTGCCTCGCCGGTAGTGGCCGCCCTCCTGGCGGGTGCGACGGCCCAGGCCGCCCCGCTCAAACTCGCTTACCGCCAGGACGACGTAGGGGAAAAGTTGAAGGGCCCGAGCGTAGAGGGTGAGGCCGAACTCCAGGGATTCCCCAGGCTCGTAGCGGAAGGCCAGCCGCCCCTCCCGCTCCACGGGGTGGCCACTGCCGGTTCCGGCATCCTCAGGCGGGTCGTGGGCATTGTCACGGCGGGGGAGAGGCGGCTGGATGGTGAAGGGACGGGGGACGTCCCGTCCCCGCTCGCTTTCGGGCCGCAGGGTGCTCACCAGAAAGGCGACGGGACAGGCGGCGACCAGGGGGCAGGCGGCGCACTCTTCCGCTTCCCGATTGTTGCAGAAGCGGTTGCGCAGGGCGTGGAAGAGCGCGCCGCGCAGCGCCGACCCCTGGTGCTCGTTCAGTTCCACCGGCGTCTGCACCTCGGTGAAGAAACGGAGACGGTGGGCGGTGAAGTGGTCCAAGGGCACCTCCCTCAAGATAGAGACAACGGTAGGGGCAGGGACAGACCCTGCCCCTATATGCGTTCGTACACCGTAAACCCTCGGCCGGCTGTCACCAGCCGATAAGGCAACACCACATCTATCCGAACCCGTTCGCGCCCAACCCGGATTTCCCCGGCGGTATAGATGTTGGCCTTCTCAAAGGTCAGGTCCGCACCCCAATCATCTAACCGCTGGACGTGGCCCAGGGGAAACGGCGGGGGCGCACCCTCCCCCTCTCTCCGGTCCCACGCAGCCAGGGCGACAAACCCGTCCGGCGGCCGGTCTTCTGCCGTCTCCACCACCTCCGGCGGCGCCAGCAACTGGAAAAACGACCCCCGTTTGCCCAGATAGGAGAGGTGGAACAGCAGTGGAGACACTTCCTCCAAATGGGCCGGCTCACCTCCCAGCGCCAGCGCCAGCGTCCCCTGCAGGTGGACGTATTCCCGAAAGGCGATGGTCCGCTGCATGGCCCGCCCGGCCTCCTCCTCCCGCTCCGGCTTCAGGACCTTGGCAAAGAGGCTGGTCACCGCCGCCCGCTCCGGCGGAGAGACTGCCAGGCGCAATGCCTTGATGACCTCAAAGACCTGCGGGCCAGCAGCCACCCCTCGGACCCGGATCGCCGCGTCCAGCAAAGCCATCCGGATGGCGAAAGGAGTCGGTACCAGAAGGCTCTTGCCGCCAGTGGATGTCGCTTCGCCGAGCTTGAGCGAGAACAGGCCGACTGGCTGGTAGTATGCAACAAGCCAGTGCATATGCCTATCCTCCCTTCTCGCCGAACAGCCGATACGGACGGGTGCCTTCTATGATTTGCCGCATCGTCTTGGCAAACTCGGCAATGTTGGCGAAGGGATAGACCTGCAGTCGCCCGCCATCGGGGTCCAGTGCCTGAGCGACCTGCCGGACCTGTTCTTGGTAGCCGTCGTTGAGAGGGCTGAGAGTCGGCGCGGGGAGCACAGCATGGCTGACGGTAATCACGCCGTCGAAGGCGACGATGTGCGGGTTCTGGGTGCCCCGCATAGCACCGTTGGGTTCAATGAAAGTGTACAGGACGCTCTCCAAGAAGGTCCGGTACCGCTGCAGACGTTCCTCCTCGCCGATGGCGTAGGCCTGACTGATATCGTTGAAGCCGATGCGGGCCAGTTCAAAGGTAGCGACGGCGGCGTAGATGCCGGAGGAAGCCGGACGGTGGAAGATGGGCTGGGTCTGGGCCTCCTCTCCCTCGCCGCCCCGCTCCTGGGCATAGCGAACGTGGAAGTAGGACTCGGTCCGCACCTTCTCGGGCAGGCCAACTACCCAACCGAACTCGGCGACCGACTTACGGGGAACGGAACGCGCTCCCCGGGCAATCAATGTGCCTTCGGTGTCGTCCAGCGCGCAGCGCTGCAACAGCGCGTTCACGACGCCTTCATCTTTGGCAGGCAACTCTCTCATGAATTCGCTATCCCCCAGGATGCGGTCGGAGCGGAAGGTCCGACAGCCGGCGCAGAGGGGCAGGCGGTGCTCGCGCGCCAGTCGGTAAAAGTGCTCCGCCTGGATGTGCTTGAACATGTCGCCGCTGATGGCGTTCACCTTGTAGATGCTCCCGTCCGTATCCACCAGCGTTACGGTACGGGTCATCGTCTGGTTGCCCTCGCCCCCCTCATTGTTGAGCGAGTGCAGTTCCAGCGTCATGCGGCCGGAGATGGAAAGACTATAGACCGGTTTTTGCTCAGACATTTCCACACCTCCTTTCTGGGCTTAGGATTGCTCGGTTTCCTGCGGCTCACGGGCGTAGCCGTAGGCGATCAGCAGATTGGCGACCACCTCGGAGCCGTACTCATCCACCAGGCGCACGATTTCTTCAATATCCGTCGTGCGCAGATTGCGGCGCATCTGTTGCCCAGTGCTCTCCAGTTTCTGCGAGTTTTCCTGGTTGTAACTCTGCATGAACTCGCTGAGGGCGACGATGAACTCGTCACGCACGGTGGCCTTGCGCTTCAGTTCAGCCCCCAGGCCGTAGCGCACTTCGTAGAGCGAATCCTGACCGCGCGCCTTACGGCTCTGGGGGATGACAGTGCTGTAGCGAATGGCATAGGCCACGTTCTGAAAGCCGTCGTTTTTCACAATCGGCAGAAGGGGTTTATTGGCAGCCATAATCAACCTCCTTAACTGAGATGGACTGAAAGTAGGAACCCAACGGGCGCCTTCGTTGTACCGCCGGACGATTTCGTGACTGTAGCCGGCGGTAAAATCAAAGAAAGCATCCCAGTTGTTTCCAGCGACGAAATCCCGGTACAAGCGCAGCAGGTTGTAACCGTCGCTGCGCGTCTCATCAATCTCTCGGATCACGGCCAAATGCTCATCGATCACCTCCTTCAGAGCCAGTACATCGGTCCGCGATTGGGGCGTGCCCGTCCAGCGGGGCAGGTTCAGGAACGACAGGTTCACCATCGTGTACGCGTTGCGGCTGAGCAGTTTGAACTGGGCGACGTGGAAGCCGCCCACAGCCCTTTCCGGAGCGGCGAGGGCCGGGTCGGCATCAAAGTCCACGTCGTCCTGAGCGGCCGCCTCCACATAGTCCAGCCACGCTTTGGTGAACAGCAACAGGCTGGTCACGTCGGCTTTGAGGCTAGTTTCGTCCCGGCGGCGTTCATTCCAAAGGTAGCGCCTGAACCGCTCGATGACCTCCCGGTGAACGCCCCAATCCAGGTGCAGCGGGGCCAGGACGTACGCCTTCCAATCGTCTGCGTCCACCACCCGGCGGGGGATGAGACAGGCCCACAGGCCGACGGCTTTGAGGAACTCCTCCGGCCAGGGACGATCTTTGATGTTGTCCATCCGCAACGCGTTGGCCTTCGGTTCGTTGAGGCCCTTCCCCTGATGGGGGTTGAGCAGTTGCGAGGCGGTTTCCTCCACCCGCAGCCCTCTGGCAGCCTTTTTCCACACCTGGAGCGCGGTCTCGTCGCCCTGCGGCGTGGCGAACCATCGGAGAATAGCCCGAACGTGCTCTGCGGCCAAATTGCGGCTGTTGGCCCACTGGGCCACAATGCGGTTGTAGATACCCATCGCCTGCATCCGCCAATCGCCCAGGAAGGCTACGACCGTCCAATCGCTTGGCGGCTCCTGATCTCGCAACTGCTGCTCCAGGTCGGTGCCCCGGACGCCTTCCTCCCAAAGCGCCGAACGGCTCCCCTGATAGGCCCGCACCTGTTCCCAGGTCTGGTCCACATCCCGCACCAGGGTATCGGCAGGCACCTCGCTGGCCGGAGTGCGCCGGTTGGTCAGAAACGGGGCCGGGCTGCGGAAGAAGAGGCCGTCCGGCACCCACTCTGCCCGTACCGGCTTGCTCAAGCGGATCTCATAGTGGGGGCCGGCGTCGACAATCGTGATGCGCGGCCTGGCAAATTCCCCTTCGGCCTGCCCGGCCAGGCGATCCAGAAGGGTCGCCAGACCGTAGGCCAGAAAGACATCGGCATAGGTGCCGGTGCGTTTGGGGATGAAATAAGTGTCTTGATACATATCACTCCTCCTGGGACAATCTGTCACACAATCGCAGGATCCGTACGATGACGAAATAGCGCAGCCAGCCGTCCCACGGCGGCGGTGGCGCCAATAAGTGCTTTTCCAGATTCGGTGCCTCCTTCTCGGTTATCAGCCACTGGGCCCATGCGCCCCAGGTCTCATCTCCAACAGCGGCCAACGCCTCGGCGACGGTTTCTTGGGCCCGGGGATGGAGGCAATAAGAGGCAGCCTCGCTCAACGACGGGCTGTGGTGGCGGGCGATGGCGGTCACGACGGCCCGATACAGGTCGCCGTGGTTAGGTCCGTCCAGCGCCTCCCACAGGATGCGGGCGGCGGCAAGGGCTCCCTCACCGGCGTGGCGGGGACGCCGGGGGCGAATCTGTCGGGCGATCCGACGGTGTTCCTCCGTCTCGCTCAGGGTGTGCGCCACCAGGAAGGGCGGCTTTTCCCCCGTCACGCGTCGCTGATAGTTCTCCGCCCACCGCTGCCATTCCACCTGGAGTTTCCCCACATCGTGCAGAGCCAGCACCAGGCGCACAGCCCGTTCCAGAAAGCCGCCATCTTCCCAGCGAGCCCCCAACCACGCCAGGCGGTCGCGAAGGCGCCCCTCAAAAGCCCGTCTCATCGCTTCTACGTGCTGGACGTAGGACTCCAGCGCGTAGGCGTACTCCTCCCGCCGGCCGCCCCGCCGGGGGGATTTGGGGGAAAGATATGCCCCGTCACCGGGAACGTCCAGTCGGAAGCCCTGGGCTGCGTCGTAGGAGACCAGCGCCGGATGCACGGCAAAGAGGAGGGAACGGGAAATGTCCTCGCCATCGGTCACGTCCTGCCACTGGTAGACCACCGGGGCGCGGCTCTCCTCCTCCCACCATTTTTCCTCCTCCCGCCGGACAACAGGATACCGGAGCGCCCAAGAGAGGCCCTGAGCCTCAGCCCGCTCCAGCAAAGTCCTGACCGCGCCGCGCAGGGAGCCGTGCCACAGGGAAAAACCCTCGTACTGGAAGGGACTCTCCTCCGTCGGGCCATCGGGAGCATCGTAGACGATGACGGTACGGCTATCTACCTGCCGGATCAGTTCCGGCCGGACAGCGGCTTCTCCCCACACTAATCCGCCCCGGATCAATTCCCAGATGCGGCCCTCGTCCTCCCGCATCGCCCGCAGGACTGCCTGATCGGCCTCCCGATGGGCCTCGTTGACCACCTCCTGCTCGCCGGCAAAATCCAGCACCTGGCCTGAACGCTGGCGCAACGCCTCCTCCGTCCGCTGGCAAATGGCCTCTTCCTCCGACGTATAGGGGGCGTAGTTGGGCCGGCCATCGTCGCGCAGGGGGAGCGCGTAGACGTAGACTTCTCCCTGCTCGCCGGGGTAGCGGGCGCAGCGGCCGGCGCGCTGGATGATGCTGGCAGCGGGGGCCAATTCGGTGTGCAGGGCCTGGCTGGTGATGTCCAGTCCCACCTCCACCACCTGTGTGGCGACAACCAGCAGCCGGGGAATCTGCCAGCGCCCCCTTTTCTGCTCGTCCTGTGGGCCGCATTCCGCCCGCAAGAACGCTTCCTTGACCTGGCGATGGGGCCGCTCAAAGCGGCTGTGAAGGAGCATCACCCAGTTGGTGTCCTCAGGCGCATCGGCCATTTCGGCTCGCAACTTCCTGACCGCCTCCTCCAGCAGGCGGCGGTGCTCATCAGGGGAGGTCGCTTGGCGCAGGCGGTCGTAGAGCGGAGTCAGAGCGGGGTGATGGACCGGCACCGGCCGGCAATCCCTCTCCACCAGCGCCCGATACAGAGCCAGGGCGCGCTCCACCGTGTTGCACACGACCAGGGAACGCTGGCCGTGGGTAGCCAGCACATCGTCGGCTTCCAGCGGCCTGTCCCGCCAGAAGAAGCGGCGCGCTTTACGAGAGCGCTTGCCCCACCCTGTCTCAATCCCTGCCACTTCCTCCGGCGACACCAGCAACGGCTCGGCGTTCAGCAGGGAAGCGATTTCACGCAACATGGTTTCGGAGAAGGTGGCCGTCATCAGAATAAAGGGAACGAACTGGCCAAAGAGGCGCAGGAGTTGCAGAGTCGCCTGCATAGCCTGGGGTGGAAATAGATGGAATTCGTCAAGGACCAGATAAGAGCCCAGGACTGCGCCCACATTCAGGTTGGCCTTGCCCTCCGAGAGACTATACGGCACACCCAGCGCGCTGCTGAGCACCTGGTCCAGGGTGGCAAAGACCAGGTCACCCAAGAATTCGGGGTCTTCGGGGCGCTCACCAGTCTGAATGCGCACGTCCAGGCGGCGATGAAACCGCCGCTCGTAAGATTCAGCCAGTTCCCGGTATTCCCGCTCAAACTGAGAGGCCAACACCCGCATAGGGACGGCATACAGACACTGGCGGGGAAACCGCTCTGGGGGAAAGTCAAAGAACGCCTCAATAAAAGGAGCCAGGGCGGCTCGCGTCTTGCCAGAACCGGTGGGCGCCTGAAGAACGACCGGGCGCCCTCCGTGGAGGAGGGCTTTGACCGTTTCCTGGTACGGATATAGCCCCATGCTCAATCTCCGAAAAAGTCGTCTAAAGTAGAAGGGCGTGAAGGTTCGGATGGAAGCGCAGAAGCGACGTACCATCCGTACATCTGGGCCATTCGTCGGGCCTCGCCCATCATCGTTTCCCTCAACTCTTTCGGCGCCAGCACCTCCACATCGGTGCCCCAGCCGCGGATCCAGGGGAGCATTTCCTGAAGCTCGGCCACCCGCGCCCGCCAGAGCAGACTCCCGTCTGCCTGTTCTTCCACCTGCTCCGAGCGATGCCAGCGGGTCTCGCGCACCCGCTGGGCCACGCGGGGATGGAATTTCAGCACCACCTCCACTGGCTCCTCATCGGTGTACCAAATGCCCCACGCATCGGCCAGCAGGGCGTAGGGGTCAAAATCCTCCGGAATCTCGTAGGTCTGGGGGAGTTTCTGAATCCGGCGGATGCGCTCTATCTTAAAGGTGCGGATGGCCCCGGGCGGCTCCCGATGACCGATGACGTGAGCCGTCTGACCCACAGGGTAGGGCTCTATGAAGTAGGGAGCGAAAACGTACTCATACACCCGTCCCGTTTCCTCATGCTGATGCCAGATGCGCACCTTCCTGCGCTCGGACCAAGCCAGGGTCAGCGTCTCCAGCACTTCCAGATAGACGGGATCGTAACGTCGGTCGGCCCGTTCGTCCATCATATCGGCGGAGCGTTTCAGGTGGTGGCTGATCAGCGGCGCCAGCCGCTCCAGTGCCAGACCCAGTTTCCGCACTGCGGAGGCTGCGTGGGGATTGTGCCGGTCGGTCCGGTTGACCATCATCCGTACGGCCAGAAAGAGACTCATCGCCTCATAGAGGGTTATGCGGACATGGGTGAGATAGTGGGCGCGGTCTATGAGCAACCGGCCGTCCTCGGTCTCGTAAATGCCGTAGTGGAGAGTCAGGTCGGGCAGATAGCGGTTAATGGTGGAGCGGTGAACCCCTAAGCGACGCGCGATTTCCGCCTGGGAGAGCCCCTCCGGATGGGCCAGCAGCAGAGACTCTATCTGGGAAAGACGTTCCGCCTTGCTCACTGCCCTTTCCATTACCTCGCCTCCTCCGGATGTTTGGCCCCATTATACCGCAACGGTGTTGCAGAGAGCGCAACGACTGGCTTGGAGTGGAATAAATTTGCGGAGAGATGGTATCCCTATTACAACAAGGGGCATCCACCTTTGTCGGGATTATAGCGGAAGACGAATCTTGCGTCTTGCGACTTCTGGGTAGCCGTTATCCTCAATAATTATAACACCCGTCCGCCGGGAATGGGCGGGCCGCCGGCGTCCACCTCCGCCACTGTGCCGGAAATGATGAACCGTAAAGGCAACGGTCTGAGGCCTCCAGTTCCTTTGCGGTTTGAATTCAGCGCGTCGCGCCAGACCAGCGGGCGACGGGCACCCACCGCAACGCCAGCGCGTGGACGGCCTCCATTTCCTCCCGCGTCAACAGGGGAACGCCCTCCAGCGCGTAGGGACGGTCCAGACGGTGGTACTTAGGCTGGCCCAGGTTGGTGTAGGCCAGCAGGTCCCATCGCTGGACGGTGGGGAGTTCCCCGGCGATGAAGGCCGCCAGCGCGGCAATGTTGGCCTCGTCGGCGGTGTAGCCGGGGATGACCGGGGTCCGAATCCACATCGGACGGCCCGCCGCCGCGATGCGGCGCGCGTTTTCCAGAATCCGCGCGTTGTCCACACCCGTCGCGGCCCGGTGACGGTCGGTGTCCCAGATTTTCAGGTCGTAGAGGACCAAGTCCACCCAGGGGAGGACCGCCTCATACTGCTCCCAGGGCGCGGCGCCGCCGGTATCCAGGGCAACGTGAATGCCGGCCTGGCGGCAAAGGCGGGCCGTTTCCAGGACAAAGTCGGCCTGGCGCATCGGCTCGCCGCCGGAGAAGGTCACCCCGCCGCCGGAGGTCTCGTAGAACACCCGGTCCTTCTCCACCTCCGCAAAGAGTGCCTGGGGCGTCCACTCCCGCCCGATGACCTCCAGCGCGGCCGCCGGGCAGACCCGGGCGCACTCGCCGCAGACCGTACAACGCTCCCGGTCTATGCGCATCCCGGCCGGGGACAGTTCCAGCGCGCCGACGGGGCAGGCCCGCAGGCAATCCCGCGCGCCGATACAGCGGACGTCGTACCAGACCAGTTCGGGACGGGGGGAGAGGCCCTCCGGGTTGTGGCACCAGGCACAGCGCAGGGGGCACCCTTTCAGGAAGACGGTCGTCCGGATACCCGGCCCGTCCTCCGTACTGAAGCGCTGAACGTTGAAGGTAATGCCTGTACTCATTTTCCTTTTCAATGGACGCGGACGAGCGCAGATGAACGCGGATTTATTTTTTAAATATCCGCGTCCATCCGCGTTGATCCGCGTCCCGCCTCATTCCAGGCCAGGGTCGGCGCGCGGCGGGGGAGGAGGCGGTGGAAGCGGTAGCGGGGATAGCCCAGCGTCATCGCGATGACGGCCCGGCGGTCCGGCGGCAGACCCAGGGCGGCCCGGAGGCGCGCGCTGCGGGCCAGAGCGACGGTGAAATACCCGATGTGACAGGTGCCCAGCCCGCGCAGGGAGGCCACTAACATCACGTTGTAGGCCGCGTACGTGGCATCCTCCCGCCCGAAGTAATCGTCCCGGGGGACATGGGCCACCAGGACGACCGGCGCGCGGAAGAAAATGGGGTCCTCGCCCTGCGCGTGGCGCTGAGCCAGCCGCTCAAAGTCAGGGACACTCTCCAAGCCCTTCCGCACCGGTTCAGCGCCCACCGTCAGCCGCAGCAGGAAGCGGACCAGGGGGTTGCGCAAGAGGCGCGCCGTGTGGGCCAGAACCGCGACGGTCTGCGCGCTCAGCGCGGCGATGCGGGCGGGGTCGTCCAGGGCCAGCCAGTCCACTGGCTGCGCGTTGCTGGCACTGGGGGCCCAGCGGCCCACCTCCACCAGTTCCCGGACCACCTCCCGGGGCACTGGCCGGTCTCGGAAGGCGCGCGCCGAGCGGCGGGCGCGCAGGG
>DAOTWK010000029.1:0-5120 GCA_034435815.1 Anaerolineae bacterium
GCGCGCCGTACCTCATCCTGCCTGCCTGCACCTCCGCCACCCTGACCGTCAGCGTCACCGTCCCGGTGGCAGCGGGCTGGGACGCGCGCGACGTCGTCACCCTGACCTTCCGCTCCATTCTCTCGCCGTCGCTGACCGCCACCGCCGTCCTGACCAGCAAGACCCCTGCGCCGGTCCTTCTGGTGGACGACGACCGTTGGTACGAGCAGGCCCCGAAGTACCGGGCCGCAATGGAGGCTGCCGGCATTCCCTACGACCTCTGGGAGACCCACGCGGCGGTGGAGAGCGGCGGACCGGGCGGCCCACCGGTGGAGGTCCTGCGGTGGTACCCCGCTATCATCTGGTGGACGGGGTACGACTGGTACGAACCAGTGACGAAAAGGGAAGAGGCTGCGCTGGTGGCGTATCTGGAGAACGGAGGGCGGCTGTTCCTGACCGCCCAGGACTTTCTCTATTACCACGCCGGGGGACCCCTGCAACCCTACCTGGGCGTCCTGACCTACACGGAGGACGTAACGCCGACTGTAGCGGCCGTCGTCCCGGAGAATCCGGCAGGGTTAGAGGTGAGGGCCTATCCCTGGCCGCTGACCTACCCCTTCCACAACTGGTCGGATGGACTGGTCCCATCCCCCGGCACGGCGGTGCTCCTTCGCGACGGGAACCGGCACGCCATTGCGCTGGCCCGCCGTGGGTCTGCAGGGGCAGGCCCCGCCCAACTGGCGACGGTCTTCTTCTCCTTCCCCTGGGAGACGCTGCCGGAGGAGGTCCGCTCCGAGGTACTGCGGCAGGTGGTGGGGTATCTCTCCTGGCTGGGCGGGTCGTCCTTCCGGGCCGACCGGGGCGCGGCGGCGGCCGGAGCGACTGTCACCTACACCCTCCATCTGGTCAACGACGGCCCTGGGTCGGTCACGGCAGCCGTCTCCACGGCCTTCCCGGCGGACCTGGGAGTGGCTGAAACGCTTACCTGGACCGGGGTCCTGGCCCCCGGCGCAGCCCTCACCTTCACTCTCCCGGCAACACTGGCCGGCGGACTTCCGCCGGGGACCGTTGTCCCGCACACCGCACGCATCGCGCTGTTGGAGCAGGGGGTGGTTTTCTCCCGGACGGCCTGGATACGGGTGGGCGCGCCGGACCTAGGGCCCTCGGCGCTGGCCTGCAGGCCCTCGTCGACGGAGCCGGGCGCGGTGGTAACCTGCACCCTCCGGTTAGAGAATGTCGGTCCTGCCGACGCGCTCACGGCGACGGCGGAGGTCACGGGCACCCTCTTTTGGAAGGCGTCGGGCACTTCCGAAGTGCCGGGCACCTGGACGTGGTCCGGCCCGCTGCCTGCAGGCGCCGCGATGACCATGACCCGAACCTTCACGCCGCCGGTAGGGCTGGGATACGGGGTGGCCTTCCTGGGGGATGGATCGGGGGGCCGCTGGGAGCGGGCGGCCTGGGTGGAGGTACGGCCCTGGCGGGCGTATCTGCCGGTGGTGATGAAATCCCCGTAGTGGGGTGTCCGCAGCCCGCATCCCCCTACAGCCCAATCCCTCGCAGATACAGAAACCCCAATCCCACCAGGTACCCCACCACCAGCAGGATGCCATCCAGTTCCACTACCCAGATGAACCGGTCCAGCCGGGCCTGGTTGCCGATGAGTCCGATGCCCGTCAACAGCAGCCCCAGCAGGCCCACCAGCGCCAGGTCCGGCGAAATCGCACTGAAGAGGTTACCCCGGGTGTAGAAGAGGTCGGTCAGGCCCAGGGCGAACATATTGAAGATGTTGCTGCCGAAGAGGTTGCCGACGGCCAGGTCGTGAGCGCCCAGGCGGACCGCCGCGATGATGGTGACCAGTTCCGGCAGGGAGGTGATTGTCGCCAGCGCGAGGGTGCCGATAAAACCCGTGCTCAGGCCGGTCGCGTCGGCAATGGCAGCGCTGCTGCGCACCAGATGGGGAGAGGCCAGAATCAGCACAACCGCCGCCAGCGTGAAGCCAACGAGAGCCCAGCGCAGGCTGGGGATACCCTCCTCTTCCACCTCCGGGGCCGGAGCGGAGGGCGCGCCCGGAGTGCCCGGCGCGTTGGCCCAGATGAACCACATCCCGGCGACACCTGTGCCCGCCACCAGCAGGCTATCCAGCCCGACCCAACCGATGCGAAGCCTGATGCGGGCCATGATGAAAAAGGTCACCAGGCCGATGACGAACATCGCCACACTGCCGGAGAGGGCATGCTTCATCGCCACCCGCCGCAGTACCCGCTGCCGGAAAAAGAGCAGGCTCAGCACGCCTAACAGGAACATATTGAACATGTTGCTGCCCAGCATCCCGCCCGCGGCCAGGTCCACAACGTCCTGCCGGATAGAGTTGATGGCCGTCAGGAGTTCGGGCAGCGAAGTCGCCGAGGCCACCAAAAGGGTGCCGATGAACATGCCACCCAGGCCGGTCCGATAGCCGATGGCGTCGCCGTACTCCGCCAGTTTGATCGCCGCCAGCACGATGATGGCGGCGGAGAGGAAAAACGTCAGCCAGATCATCCTTCCTCTCTCCGCTTGACTGCTCCGCGCACGATGGGGGCAGGCCACGCGGCCAGCACGCCTGTATTGGGCTCCTCCAGGCTCCCCACGATGGACTCCACGGCCTCTATGCACCGATGGACGGTGGCTTCATCCTCCACGATGGTCAGGAGGGTGTAGTTGCACTGCTCCATCCGTTCGGCCAGGTGCTCAAAGCCGAAGCGCAGGGGGATGTGCCGACGGCAGCCCTGCCGCCGATGGATGCCGGTGCTCTCAATGATGGTCACCCCACTCACGCCCGCTTTACGCCAGGCCTCCAGGACCTCATCCAGCCGGTCCGGGTCATCCAGGACGTATACAATGATGTACATCATCGCACTTGCTCCTTTCTGGCAAGGATTATAGCGGTGTTCGCCTTTGCCTGCAAGTCCATGGCATTCGGGAGACCCCCAGAAATCCTCTCGGGATGACCCACCATTTGTTAACACTTTTGCATTCGCATAGGTCTCGTTGTTCCTCATCCCCTTCTATCCCGCTCTTGGCCTGGGGTCAGGGGAGAGAGGGATGAAGAGGGGGGATTGGGCGGCGGCCAGCGACCGCTGCCGCCCAATCCCCCAACTCCCCTCTTCCGCCGCCGAAGGCGAGCGGGAGAGGGGAGGGGCAGGGGGTGAGGTGAGAGCGGCAGGCGGCTATTTAAAAGCCCGCAAAGGGTGGTAACCAATTCCGGTTGGAAAATGGACCATTCCAATCTCCTCTTGTGAAAATCCGGCACTCGTGGTAAAAAGAGAGCAACACGGCGGCGGTCCTGCCTCGCTCTTCGCAAGGAAGAATAATTTGAGGAGGTGAGCTATGCGCATCGCGGTCTTCGGCGCTGGCGCGGTAGGAGGATATTTTGGTGCCCGGCTCGCGCGGGCCGGGGAGGACGTCATCTTCATCGCCCGCGGGGCGCACCTGGAGGCCATCCGCCGGGATGGCCTCGCTGTGGAGAGCCCGCTGGGGGATTTCCGCATCCACCCCGCCCGGGCCACCGACAACCCCGAAGAGGCAGGGCCGGTGGACGTGGTCCTGGTCGGCGTCAAAGCCTGGCAGGTGCCGGAGGTAGCGCCGAAGATGGATCCTCTCCTGGGCCCGGAGACCTTCATCGTCCCCCTGGAGAACGGCGTAGAGGCTCCGGACCAACTGGCGGCGGTCTGGGGGCGGGAGCGGGTCCTGGGCGGACTTTGCCGCATCATCAGCACCGTCCCGGAGCCGGGGCGCGTCCGCCACGGCGGAATGGAGCCCTATGTGGCCTTCGGGGAACTGGATGGCCGCCCCAGCGAGCGGGCCCAGCGGCTGAGGGCGGCCTTTGAGCAGGCCGGTGTGCGGGCCGAAATCCCCGCCGACATCCACGTTGCCCTCTGGGAGAAGTTTCTCTTCATCGCCCCCTTCGCTGGCCTGGGCGCGGTGACCCGGGCCCCGGTGGGGGTGCTCAGGAGCGTCCCTCAACTGCGTCGTATGCTGGAAGATGCCATCGCCGAGGCCTTCGCTGTCGGACGGGCTCGCGGCGTCCGCCTCCCCGACGACGCGCCTGCGCGTACTCTGGCCCTGATAGACAGCATACCCCCTGAAGGGACGACCTCTATGCAGCGGGACATCGCTGCCGGGAAGCCCTCCGAATTGGACTATTTGGCGGGCGCGGTGGTGCGTTTGGGGGAGGCCGCCGGGGTGGAGACCCCGCTCCACCGTTTTCTGTACTACACCCTCTGGCCCCAGGAGCGGCGGGCGAGGGGGGAATTGCAGTTTTGAGTCCTCTATTCATCTTCTGAAAGGAGCCATATGTCCAGAACTGTCCTGGTTCTCACCCCGCACCCCGACGACGCAGAGGTCTTCGCCGGGGGGACCATCGCGAAAATGGTCGCTGAGGGCGCTCGGGTTATCATCGTCATCGCGTCCAGCGGCAACAAGGGCTCCTTTGAGCACGACGCGGAGACCCTGGCCGCGATCCGCCGGGAAGAGGCGACGCGCGCGGCCGCCGTTCTGGGCGCCGAACCCCCTATCTTTCTGGAACACCCCGACCTGGAAGTGGGCCTATTGCCGCCGGGAGTTCTACGGGAGCAATTCGTCCGCCTCATTCGCCGATACAAACCGGATGTTGTCATCGCCGAAGATCCCCTCTATATCGCCGAAGTGCATCCTGACCATCGGGCCGTCGCCCGCGCCGCCTCCGACGCAGTCAACTTCTGCCACCTCCCCCTCTTCCATCCGGAGCATATGGACGAGGGGCTGGAACCCCACTTCGTGGTGGAGAAGTATTTCTACACCCCCGACCCGGCTGGAGCCAACAAAATCGTGGACATCACCGATACTATAGAGAAGAAACTGGCCGCGATGGCCGAGCACAAAAGCCAGGTGCGCTTCCTGGTGGAGGAGGTGGTGCGGCAGGCCCGGCTGGCCGGGCTGGACCTGGGAGCCATACTGGGGCCAATGGCGGAGGACCCAGAAATGGCGATGGCCTGGGCACTCCGTTCGGAGGCGGCACAAATCGGGCAGCGAGCTGGCTTCGCCTACGGCGAGGCCTTCCGCTACGCCCGCTTCCACCCCATTGTGGAGAGCCTGCTGGGAGCGCAGGCGTAATCCCTGCGGCC
>DAOTWK010000030.1:0-25164 GCA_034435815.1 Anaerolineae bacterium
CGGGTGCTCTGGGACCGCTTTCCCAAGTTTGTCCTGGGCTTCATGCTGGTCTCGGTGCTGGCATCGGTCGGGGTGTTCACAAAGGCCCAGGTCAAAGACATCATCGCGCTGCGCAACTGGGCTTTCACACTGGCTTTCATTGGCATCGGCTGGGACCTGGCCTTTGGCGAGTTCCGCAAAATCGGCCTGCGCCCTCTGGCCGTCTATCTGGCTGCGACCCTCTTCAATACCGGCCTGGCCCTCGGGGTCTCTTGGACACTGTTTGGGAGGGGGTGAGGCTTCAGGCGTCGGCCCGGTCGCCTGTGCCCGCCATCGGGTGGCGGGAGGGGGCCCTGTCGTTGACGTTTGACAATAATATGCTACAATCTATATCATAGCAAGCCCACATAGTATGATCCTGCTGGGCGGAGTATCGGATGGCCAATTCGGGTTCTGCCTTCCTGGAAAGCCCCTTGTTTCTGCGGGCCACCCGCTGGTTTCTGGTGGCCCTGCTGACTTTCTCTGTGGTCATCCTCATCTGGGCCCTCACGCTGGCGGTCCAGGTGCTCCGCCTCCCTTTCCCGGGCCTCTTTACCGAACCGACGCTGGTGGTGAACAACCTGGGCTCTATGGCCTGGAGTGGATACGCCGCTGGCCTTCGCCTCCCCGATCAACTCATCGCCATTGACGGAGAACCGCTGGATCGCTCAACCGCGTTGGTGGAGGCCCTCCGCACCCGAAAGCCTGGTGATACGGTCACGTTCACAGTCCGCCACGGGAAGACTGGCGCCGTCCGCCAGGTCCAGGTAACGCTGATGCCCCTACCTCGCGCAGCCTTCCGGGATTTTTTCCTCCTTCCTTGCTTTCTGAGTTTGTTCTACTTGACCGCTGGGGGAGTCATACTCTGGCTGCGAGGTCGGGAGGAGGCGGCACAGGTTTTCGTTCTCTTCTGCATCTTCGTTGCCCTGGTCACGGGCACCTTTTTTGACGTTTACACCACCCATCGCCTCTTTCCGGTCTGGGTAGCCGCCATCCCCTTGGCCGGAAGCGCGGCGATTCACCTGGCTCTGGTATTTCCCTGCCCATCCCCTCTGCTGCGACGGTTCCCCGGATTGCGTCTCCTGGTTTATCTGCCCGCGCTGGGGCTGGCGGTCGCTGGATGGCTCACGACGGCGGATATGGCCCACCCCATTGCTTATTTCGCTCCTTGGCGCTGGGGACGGGCCTGGGCTGGCATGGGCGGACTGGCTCTCATCGGCTTGATGAGTTACCATCGGCTCTTCTCTCACTCCCCGATCATTCGCGCCCAGACCTACGTTGTCCTCCTGGGCACCATGCTCTCGTTTTTCCCGTTTCTGGTCTGGGTTCCCTTTGCGTTCCGGCCCGGTACTTCTTTTCAGCCTGCTCTGGTGCTGCCGTTCTTCGTCTTCTTCCCTCTGGCCATCGCCTACGCGATTCTCTTCCCCCGGACGCTGAATATTGACTGGGTGATCCGCACCACGGCGATTTATCTTCTCCTGACGCTGGCCGTGGTGGGCATATTTGCCTTTCTCCTTGCCCTGTTGGGTCAGTGGTTCCATCTGACAGTTCTCCCCCTTCAGCCGCTGGTGCTGGCCCTGCTGGTGCTGGTGGTGGTCATGGGAGTTCTGCCCATGCGCGGGCTGCTGACCCGCACGGTGGACCGACTGGTGCTGGGGCGACGGATGGCGCCGGAAAGAGCCCTGCGGGAGTTTGGGAACCGGGTTGCTACAGCCCGCACCGTGGATGAAGTGACGGCGACGGCGGCCGATGTCATCGGAAAGGTGCTGGCTTCCCGTTCAGTTCTCTTCTACCTGCCAGACCCGCGTAGCGGGTTGTACGTTCCCCGGGTATTCGGTGATAACCTATCATCTCCCTTGCCCTCTTTTCGCCCTGATGGACCGCTGGCCCGCCGGATGAGCGGGGATACCCGTCCTATTTATCTTTCTGTAGATGACATTCTCCCCTCAGACCTGGAGGGAGAGGAAGAACGGTTGGCTGCGCTGGGGCCGGCTCTCTTTGTCCCACTGCCCGGATGGGGATGGCTGACGGTTGGTCCCACCCGATTGGAACGCTTCCGCGCCCGTGATGCCTGGTTCCTGGAGGCTCTATCCCCCCAGATCGTCGCCGCGCTAGATCGCGTCCGTCTGATCACAGATCTGGAGCGTCGGGTCCAGGAACTGGAAGTGGTGGGCACTATTGCCCGCTCCGTGGGCTTCTCCGTTCAGCCGGATGACCTGATGGAACTGATCTACACCCAGACCAACCGGGTACTGGATGCCCGCAATTTCTACATCGCTCTCTACGATCCCCCAACCCGTACCCTGCGCTTTGCCTTCTACGTGGAGAACGGCGAACGACAATATCCAGAAGACGTCTGGTCTGATACGGAGGGGTTGACCGGCCTCATCGTCCGCACTGGACAGCCCATCGTCACGGATGATTATCTGACCGAGTGCCAGCGTAGGGGTGTCCGGCCAGGAGGCCGGCCCGGCAAGGCCTGGATGGGCATGCCCCTCATCTCCCAGGACCGCATCCTGGGCGTGATGAACATCTCCAGTTTTGACCCTAATGTGACTTATACATCGGAGCAGGCGCGGGTATTCCAGGTCATCGCCGACCAGGCTGCGGCTATCCTGGACATGGCCCGCCTCTATCAGGAGACGGAGAAATGGGCCCGGCGGTTGGAGGGGTTGAACGAGGTGGGCCATCTTCTGGCTTCTACGCTGGACCCGCACATACTGCTGGACCTGACCATTCGTAAAGCGGTAGATCTCCTGCAGGCGGAGGCTGGCTCTCTCCTGCTGGTGGATGAGGAGAGCGGTGACCTGGTCTTTCGGGTCGCCGTTGGCGAGTCCCACCTGGCCGGCACCCGCCTGCCTGCTGGCGCTGGCATTGCCGGACGGGCGGTCCGGGAGAACCGCCCCATTCGGGTGGACGACGTCCGGCAGGACAAGCACTGGTATCCAGAAGTAGATCGCCGCGCCCATTTTGTCACTCGTTCGCTCCTCTGTGCCCCAATGACGGCCCACGGGACTGTCATCGGCGTTCTGGAAATTCTCAACCGGCGGGACGGTCGCCCCTTTGATGAGGATGACGAACGATTGTTGACCGCCCTTGCCGCTCAGGCGGCCGTTGCCATCCAGAACGCCCGTCTCTTCGCGATGACCGATCAGGCGTTGGCGGCCCGGGTGGAGGAACTCTCCATGATGCAGCGGATTGACCGGGAGTTGAACGCCACGCTGGATTATCAGCAGACGATGGAGAGGGCTCTGGAGTGGGCCATCCAGCGGACAAGTGCAGATGCCGGGTTAATTGCCGTTCTGGCCGAGGAGGACGGTCGGCAGGGCCTCCGGCTCCTGGTTTCCCAGGGCTACCCTCCCGATGCAGTGGAGCCGTATCGGGAGACCCTCTGGCCGCTGGACCGGGGCATCGTGGGGCGGGTCGCCCGAACCGGTCGACCGGAACTGGTCTCCGACGTCCGCTACGACCCGGACTATGTGGCCGCTGTGGAAGGAATGGTTGCCCAGATCACGGTGCCCATCTGGCGAGAGGAACAGATTATCGGCATTATCGTGCTGGAGAGCGCCCGACCCGGACAATTGGATCAGGATGCCCTGGACTTCGTCGTTCGTCTGGCCGACCATGCGGCCATTGCGATAGAGAACGCCCGCCTCTTCGCCGCGGTGGAGGCCGCCAATCGGGCTAAGACCGATTTCATCTCCTTCGTCTCCCACGAACTGAAACAGCCGATGACGGCGATCAAGGGCTACACCGACCTGCTGGTCAAGGGGCTGGCGGGCGACCTGACGGAGACGCAGCGCTCGTTCCTGGAGGTCATCCGCTCCAACGTAAACCGGATGGACACGATGGTGCAGGAACTGTTAGACATCTCCCGCATAGAATCCGGTCGGTTGCGGCTGGAAATCGGGCAGGTCACGTTGCGGGAGGCCGTAGAAGAGGCGGTTCGGGTCATCCGTCAGGAAATAGAAGCCAAACGGCAGACGCTGGAGGTGGAAATCGCGGAGGCGGTGCCTCCCGTCAGAGCCGACCGGAACCGGGTGGTGCAGATTCTAACCAATCTGCTGAGCAATGCGTACAAGTACACCCCCGAGGAAGGCCACATTCGGGTGACCGTTCAGTCGAACGGTGGATTCGTGGTCTGTTCCGTTTCCGATACGGGCATCGGGATCGCGCCAGAGGAACAGGAGCGACTGTTCACCAAGTTCTTCCGCTCCCAGCACCCGGTCGTGCGCAATGTCCCGGGTACCGGTCTGGGCCTGGTGATCACCAAGAGCCTGGTGGAACTCCAGGGCGGCCGGATTTGGGTTCAGAGCGAACCGGGCAAAGGGAGCACCTTTACCTTCACCTTGCCGGCAGCCGTACCATGATCCAAGCCGAACATCTCACCAAACGATTTGACGACTTCACGGCCGTGGATGGGATCACGTTGGCCGTCCGACCGGGGCGGATACTGGCCCTTCTGGGCCCCAACGGGGCCGGGAAGACCACCACGGTGCGCATGCTGGCGGCCATCCTGATGCCCACGGAGGGCCGGGCGGAGGTCGCCGGATACGACACCCGCCGGGACCCGGTCGCCGTCCGCCAGCATGTGGGGCTCCTGACCGAACAGCCGGGCCTCTACCTGCGGATGCATGGAGGGGAGTATCTGGAGTTCTTTGGCCGGCTTTATGGCCTGGACCCGGATACTTGCCGACGGCGGGCCCGGGAATGGCTGGACCGATTTGCTATGCCGGAGGCCTGGGACCGACGTATTGGGGAGTACTCCAAGGGGATGCGCCAGAAACTGGCTCTGGTGCGTGCCCTGCTCCACGCCCCGCCCATCCTCCTGCTGGATGAACCCACCTCAGCGATGGACCCTCACAGCGCCAAACTGGTGCGGGATGCGATTCTTTCCCTCAAGGATGAGCGGCACACCATCCTGGTCTGCACACACAACCTGGCGGAAGCAGAACTGCTGGCGGACGAGATTGCGATCATCCGGCGGGGGCAGATTGTGGCTCTGGGGACACCGGCCGATTTAAAGCGGCAACTGCTGGGCCCTCCGCTGATGGAACTCCGGGTGGCGTCCTCCATTGACGGAGCCCGTCCCCTGGTTGCCCGCTGGGCCCCGGTTGTGGAGGAAGGCCCGAACTGGATTCGCTACCAGGCGGAGTCGCCGGAGGCCGTCAACCCGATCATCGTGCGCTCCCTGGCGGAAGCGGGCATCCCAGTGGTGACGCTGGGCGAAGTCCCGCGCAGTCTGGAAGCGGTTTATTTGCGGGTGGTGGAAGGATGAAATCCAGACATGCCAGGCACTTTCGGAAGTGCCTGGCATGTCTCTGCGGACCGTGGAAGATGAGCGAAATCGGAGCGCCAAACAATTTCTTTCAGACTTTCTGGGTGCAGCAGGTCTGGCATCTGATGTGGCGGGAATTGCGGGATTATCTGCGGGACTGGCGCATTCTGTTCCCCATTTTCGCTCTGACGATCCTCTTTCCCCTTTTGATGCGCTTCGTGACCGGCTATCTGGAAGGCTCCTTTTACGAACGCTGGGGTGCAGAGGGAGTGACGGCTCGCCTGCTTCCCCTCATGCTCCTGCTGGTTGGATTTGTCCCTGTCTCCATATCCCTGGTCATCGCGCTGGAATCCTTCGTGGGGGAGAAGGAGCGGATGAGCCTGGAGCCACTCCTGGCCACGCCGCTCTCCGACCTGCAACTCTATCTGGGGAAGACGGTGGCGGCGCTGACTCTCCCCCTGATGGCCGGTACCGTCGGCATTGCCTTCTATCTGCTTATCCTGCCCACAGAGGCACGCCCGTCCCCCCTGACCCTGTTACAGGTTTTTCTTTTGACGATTGGGAAAGCCCTGGTGATGGTCTCCGCTGCCGTTATCGTCTCCAGCCAGACCACCAGCGTCCGGGCGGCCAACCTGCTGGCCAGTTTCATCATCATTCCGGTATCCCTGTTGCTCCAGCAGGAGAGCCTCATCCTTCTCCAGAGCGGCAACCAGGTTCTGTGGTATATCTTGCTGTTCCTGCTGGTGGCCAACGTCATGTTGGTCCGGATGGGGATTCGGCTCTTCAACCGGGAGGAATTGCTGGGGCGGGAAATTGACGAACTGAATCTGCGCAACATCTGGCGGATGTTCCGGCGGCATTTTGTCTGGGAACGGTGGTTCTTCGGACAGCCACCGGGGCAGTTACCCCGTCCTCTGCGCTGGCTGAGCACCTGGACCGGGCTGTATCTGCGGGATATTCCCCGGGTTCTGGCCCGTTCTCATCTGGCGCTGGCTTTGGTTCTGATCTCTCTGGCAGGCGCCGTATGGGTGGGCTGGGAGGTCGCCATCCGCTTCCGGATTCCGGCCGAATACATCCCGCTGGATCAGGTGACCGAAGAGACGTTCCAGCAGGCCTCTGCTATCTCCTGGCTACCGGCTTTCACCGTTTGGGGAATCCTGCAAAACAACGTTCGTTCGCTCACGCTGGCGGCTATCTTGGGGACGTTTTCCTTCGGTTCCCTGGCGATCATACTGCTGATGGCCCCGGTCGCCATCATTGCCTATGCCGCCTTCCAGGTTGCCTGGGCTGGATATGACCCGCTGACTTTTGTGTTGACGTTCGTCATGCCGCACGGCGTGCTGGAAATGCCCGCCGCCATCATCGCCACCGCGCTGGCGGTGCGCCTGGGCGCGACCCTTATCGCCCCGCCCCGGGGACTGACGGTCGGCGAGGGATGGATACAGGCGCTGGCTGACTTTGTGAAGGTCTTTCTGGCCGTCGTGGTGCCCCTGCTGGCCCTGGCTGCCGCTGTGGAGGTTTTTCTCACACCGGCCATCGTGCTGGCGGTATACGGACAATAACAAGAAGCCTCCCGCAGGTTTGAACCTGCGGAAGGCTTCTTTACTGCCCTATTGCTACCTCTTTCAGTGCCTCCAGCGACTGTTCGGCGTCCTCCCCTTCGGCTCGGATGGTGATCACTGCCCCCTGCTCCACTCCCAGGACCAGTAGACTCAGCAGGCTCTTCGCGTCCGCCTCCCGGCCGTTGTAGAGGACCCATATCCGGCTGCGGAACCGCCGCGCCGTCTGGACGAAGCGGGCCGCCGGTCGGGCATGCAACCCCTCCGGGTGACCTACCGTCACTTCTATCTCCCGCATCGGATCACCTGCATAAGGACGTGCCAGGCATTCTCGAAATGCCTGGCACGTCACCCCTATGTCTGACACGTCACCCCTGAGAAGCATCATCCTCCAAACAGTCCCACCCGAATTGCCTCGCCGGCCTCGTTCAGTCCCGGCCAGATGGGATACGCGCTGAGGATGCCGATGAGGATGATGGCGGCCATAATCCATGTGGGGGAGATGTTTTTCCGGGCTACCAGCCACCATACCAGCAGCACCAGCAACAGGGGCAGCAGATTGGGCATCAGGCTATCCAGAATGGCCTGCAGGCGGAACGTGCTTCCACCAACCATAAAGGCCACCGGGGTGGAGAGGCGGACAAACTGGACTGCCAGCGCGCCCATGATGAAGTTACCCAGTACCCCTGCGCCCAGGATAATCCGGGCAATGGCGCCAGTACGGAGGAAGGAGGTCACTGCCGCGCGCCCCCGCACATATCCCTGCCACCAGACCCACCAGCCCACGCCCCAGACGAAGGCCGCAACAGCAACCAGGTAGAAGAGCGGACCTAAAATGTTTCCCCGCGTCGCTGTGCCGACGGCGCCGCCGGTGGCGATTCCGATCCCCAGCGCCAGCGCAATGGGGATGACGATGCCCTGCTGGAGGGTGTCGCCAATGCCCGCCATCGGGCCCATCAGTCCGGTCTTGACTCCGTTGATGGCGTCGTCGCTGATGTCGGCCCCGGCGGCCCTCTCCTCCTCCATCGCAATCACGATGCCGTGAACGACGCCGCCGATGTCTGGTTGGGTGTTGAAAAAGACCAGGTGCCGCTTCAGGGCCGCGCGGATGTCCTCCTGCTTTTTGTATAGTTTCTCAATGATGGGCGTCATGCTATGGGCGAAACCCAGCCCCTGCATGCGCTCCCAGTTGTAGCAGGAGTGGGAGAAGAAGAGCCAGCGCAGCCAGGCACGAAAGACGTCCCGGCGAGTGAGCAGGCCGATACCAGCCCGTCGCTCCGCGGGAGACGCGGGTTGCTCCTCACCCTCCCGGGCCGTGAAGAGGACGTGGACGTAGGCCACGCATGCGCCGATAATGGCCAGGACTACCAGGTTGACCTTGCCCGCCATCAGGGACGTGACGGCAAATCCAATAAAAAAGTAGGGCCAGGTGTTCCCACGAAACAGGAATTTCAGGTTCAGGGCAATGCCCAGCGCAGCCAGCATTCCGCTGGCGACGAACAGCCCGTTCATCACCCAGATGGCACGCTGAGCGATCCACCCCAGCGCTGCGCCCACTGCCGGCGCGCCCAGATACGCCGCCAGGGCGACCGGCACCGCGTACAGTACGAACAGGAAGGGTTGGGAGTAGACGTAGTTGCTGCGGGCGACGGCCTTGATGTTCCCCTCTTCGGCGAAGCGGTCGGCCCAGTGGGGGATGACTGAGCAGACCGACATCCGCAGCGAGTAGGTCAGGCCGCCCAGCAGGCCCAGCGGAGCCGCCAATGCCAGGGCCGCCTGGACGTCCAGCCCGCCCCCCAGGGCCAGGGCTGTCCCCAGGTAGCCCGCCAGGCCCGGGTCGCCGGGGAAGGAGCCGCCAGCGGTGATCCACCCCAGGTAGAGGACGTTGATGTTGGCGCCAATGGCAACGCCCTCCGCCACCCGTCCCATGACTGCACCCACCAGAGTTCCAGCGACCAGTGGGCGATAGAGGACGGTGAAGCCGAGGTTAGCAAACCAGGGGGACCAGGCCAGGTAGTAGAGGATGCCAACGGCAGCCGCGATGGGGAAACTCATCCGTACCGGCTCCGGTTGCGCCGTCGGTGCAGCGCGGGCTACCACCGCGCCCACGCCCATCAGCACCAGATTGACAATGATGGCGACCACGACGGATTTTCTGGATATGCGCATGTCTTCCTCCTGAAAGTTTACAGGTTTACAGGACTCAACACAGACAACCTCTTAGAGACCCAGAAGTTCTTTGAACGACCGGGCTTTCTCCCCTGGCACGGTTAGAAACGTGATGTCCACTCCCTGGTCCGCCAGGGCCTTCAGAGCCGCAATTTCCTGCTCCGAAGCGGCAATGTGACGGAAGAGGGGCCGACGGCCTGGCCCACTCCCCAAACCGCCCACGTTCAGTGCCGTGTACCGGACTCCCCCTTCATAGAGCCTCAGGGCTACTTGTGGGGACCGGAGGAGCACTATTGTCGTCTCGCGAGGATAAGGGTCCTGGGGCAGACGGCGGATGGCTTCCTCCAGCGAGAGGACGTCCACCCGCAGGCCGGGCGGCGCAGCCAGCCGCATGACCTCCTGCATAAAGGGGTCGGCGGCGACCTCATCATCCACGATCACAATGCGGCTGAATGGCCGGTGTTTGCACCAGACGGCAATCACCTGCCCGTGAATCAGCCGGTCGTCAATCCGGATCAGTCCCCAATTCTGGTTCATCTGCGCGGTTTTCGGGTGACGGAAAATAGAGGGAAACAGCAGAGGGACTCTTCCCCTCCGCCGTCTCGGTCGCATCGGCGATCCCAGCGGCGCCGGGAGATAGTGCGGTAAACATCGGGGCAATTCTCCTTCTCCACCCTCTCGCCGGTTCCAGCCCGGCGATGGGTGCAGGACAATTTTGGCTCACGGCCCGAAGTAGGATAACTGCTTGCAGTTATCCTACCCCAGAGGGTCCGTGGCGGCGATATTGTATCCGGAAAGCGGAAGTTGTCAAGTGCCAACGTGCCAGGCACTTCTGAAAGTGCCTGGCACGTCCTTAGGGGCGGGAACGGGAACGTGCCAACGTGCCAGGCACTTCTGAAAGTGCCTGGCACGTCCTTCACCGCGAAACCCCCAGAATCCAGCGCTCATAGAGGTCCCGATGCTCGTTTCCCGTTACCGTCTTTACCGTTGTCAGAAAGGAGTCCGGGGTGGCGATGCCGTAGCGGTGGCGGCGATAGTACGCCCGCAGAATGGCAAAGAAGGCTTCATCCCCCACCCGACCGCGCAGGGCGTGGAAGTAGAGGGCGCCCTTTCGGTACACCACCGGACTGTAGAGGTCCCGGGGATAGGCGGCCACCGGCAGTCCGGCGGGCATATCGTTCCCCTCCTCTGTTAGCCGGTCGTAGGTGGCCTGAAAGTCGTTCTTCAGAATATCGGCAGCCGTCTCGGCGCCGTAGAGGAATTCGTGGTAGAGCAACGTGGTGTACTGCGTGAGCGCCTCATCCAGCCATGGCTTGTCCACCTGGTCGCTTCCCACCACGCCGTACCACCACTGGTGGGCCACCTCGTGTGCCACCACCCACTCCAGACGAGGGTGACCGTTATAGAGCCGGTCCGAAATGACCACCAGAGTCGGGTACTCTATGCCTCCGGCCCGTGTCGGGGTCTCCACCACGTCCAGTTCCTCGTAGGGGTACGGCCCGAAGAGGCGGGAGTAGAGGGTGAAGGCATTTGCGGCTATCCTCAGAACCTGCTCCCCGCCCTCCCGATGGTCGGAGTAGAAATAACTGTTAACGAGAGTCCCTTCAGCGATCTGGCTGGCGACCTGGTAGTCGTCGCCCAGGATGAGGACAAAATCCCGTACCGGACCGGCCTGGCAGGACCAGCGCCCGGCCTCCGGCACTGCGCACGTCCCGGAGGCCACAAGTGTCATCGTGGGCGGCGCGGTCACGTCCACCTGATAGAAAGCGACATCGGAGAAGACGGCATCGCCGTACCCGGGCGCGATCTCCACATTCCAGCCCTCGTCATCGTAGACGGGAATCAGGGGGTAGACTCCGGGCAGGGCCGCCACGCCGCGCACGTAGGAAAACTGGGCGTAGTCTATCTCGTCGGTCAGGGGAACAGTAACGGTAAACGTCAGGGCAAGGGTGACGGTCTCCATAGGGGCCAGGGGCGGGTTCAGCCAGAGGCGCAGGGCCGACCCGCCCAGATGGACCTCCGGGCTGGTTGGCTCGCCGTTTAAACGGATGGAGGAGACCCTCATCTGTCCGCCGTAGCCGGGAGTGTTGGGGAAAAGGCGGAAGTAGAGGTCGCTCAGGGGAACCTCCTCGGTGTTGGTGTAGCGGACCTGTTGTTCGCCGGTCACCTGCGAATGGGCGACATCCACCGTCAGGGAGATGGCGTAGCGGGTGGCCAGGGAGAGGGTATCCAGCGGGGGAGGCGCGTCCAGCGATGCGGCGGTGGGAAGGGGACGGGGAGTGGATGTCGCCGGGGTGGGAGATGGCGGAGGCTTCAGGGGCAGGCAGGCAATGAGAAGGCTCAGCAGCCCCACCAGGGCCAGGACCCGAAGGCGGCGAACGGTAGGACACCAGCGCGGATGGTCAGCAGATGTGGATGGCCTGTTCATCGGCCTTATTGTACGGCAAAACCCGGAGGTGGCAAGACGGCAGAGGTAAACGTACCAGGCACTTTCAGAAACGCCTGGTACGTTTACCAATTATCCTTCAACACCTTTCGGGCGCGCGCGATTTGCTCCCGTAGGGATGCCAGAGCAGTGCCTCCCTCGGATGAGCGGGCCTCCACGGATCGGCGGAAGTCAAAGATTTCATACAAGTCGGGGCCGAAGACCGGGGAGACGGCCTGGAATTCCGACAGGGGAAGGGTGTGCAGCGGGACCCCCAACTCCCCGGCCCGTCGGACGGCCAGCCCCACCAGATGGTGGCTCTGCCGGAAGGGCACTCCTTGCCGGACCAGGTAGTCCGCCAGGTCCGTCGCCAGCATCCCATCGTCCAGCGCCGCCGCCATCCGCTCCGGATAGACCCTCAGAGTCCGGATGACTCCGGCGGCCACCGGAAGAGCCAGGTGGAGGGTGTCCAGCGCGTCAAAGAGCGGCTCCTTGTCCTCCTGAAGGTCCTTGTTGTATCCGGTCGGCAGCCCTTTCAGTGTAGTCAGCAGGCCGGTCAGGTGGCCGATGAGTCGCCCTGCCTTTCCGCGCAGCAGTTCCAGGGAATCCGGGTTGCGCTTCTGGGGCATCAAACTGGAGCCGGTGGCATAGGCTTCGTCCAGTTCCACGAAACTGAATTCCGCCGATGACCAAAGGATGAGGTCCTCCGCCAGGCGGCTGAGATGGACCTGCAGGAGGGCCGCCCAGAAGAGAAACTCGGCGACAAAATCCCGGTCGGAGACGGCGTCTATGCTGTTCTCACAGATGGCTCCGAACCCCAGTTCGTCCGCCAAGTAGCGGCGGTCAATGCCCAGGGCGTGACCCGCCAGCGCGCCGGCGCCCAGAGGGAGCACCGAGACCCGTTGCTCTATCTCCCGGAGCCGTTCCTGGTCCCGCGCGAAGGCCCAGAAGAAACTCATCAGCCAGTGGCTGAAGCGGACAGGCTGGGCGTGCTGGAGATGGGTGTAGCCGGGCATCAGGACTTCCAGGTTTTCCTCGGCGCGGTCCACAATGGCTTCCTGCAGTTCCCTCAGATGGCGACGCAGGGCCGGGATTTCATCCATCAGGTAGAGCCGCAGGTCGGTAGCAACCTGGTCGTTTCGGCTGCGACCGGTATGGAGTTTATCGGCCACCGGACCGACCCGCTCCCGAAGCCGCCGCTCCACCGCAGTGTGGATGTCCTCGTCGGAGGGGAAGAAGGTGAACTCGCCCGATTCAAACTCCTGGGCCACCTCTTCCAGCCCCCGGACCAGCGCGTCTCGCTCACCGGCGGAGACCAGACCGGCCCGCTCCAGGGCCCGGGCGTAGGCGATGCTCCCCCGAATGTCCGCCGCCCACATGCGCCGGTCAAACTGGATGGAGGCGTTGAAGGCTTCCATATGAGGGTCTGTCCCTTTTTCAAATCGGCTGCCCCAGAGTTTCATAAGACCTCACTGGACGCAGATGAACGCAGATTAGCATAGATTTTTGTAAGGGCGCGAAGTTCTCGCAGGGGCTCCGCTATCCCTTTCGGGGTTTCTCTGCGGTCTCCGCGCCCTCTGCAGTGCAAACCCGCCGGTCAGTCCCGCTGGATGCCGGATAGCGGCGCGGAGGGTATCCCCATCCCTACCAGGGCCCGGATTTTCAGCGGCAGGCCGAAGAGGTTGATGAAGCCCTGGGCATCGGCCTGGTGATAGACTTCGTCTTTGCTGAAGGTAGCGTAGTCTTCCCGGTACAGACTGTGGGGAGACTGGCGTCCGACGGCGGTACAGTTCCCTTTGTACAATTTCACCCGCACCGTGCCGGTGACCGTCTCCTGGGTCTTGCGAACGAAGGCGTCCAGTGCCTCCCGCAGGGGGGTGTACCAGAGGCCGTAGTAGACCAGTTCGGCATACCGCAGCGCAACCAGGTCCTTGAAGTGGAGCGTCTCCCGGTCCAGACAGATGGTCTCCAGGGCCCGATGGGCGGTGTAGAGGATGGTTCCGCCAGGGGTCTCATAGACCCCGCGCGATTTCATCCCCACCAGCCGGTTTTCCACCATATCGGTCCGACCGATGCCGTGCTGGCCGCCCAGTTCGTTCAGCCGGACCATCAGGTCCACCGGCCCCAACCGCTCCCCGTCTATTCCGACGGGGACTCCCTGCTCAAATTCTATCTCCACGTACTGGGGCTGGTCCGGCGCAGCCTCAGGGGAGACCGTCAACTGATACATCTCTTCGTCCGGTTCGTACCAGGGGTCTTCCAGCGGGCCTCCTTCGTGGCTCAGGTGCCAGAGATTCCCGTCGCGGCTGTAGATGGAGCGGGAAGTGGCGGAGACGGGAATCCCATGGGCCGCGGCGAAGTCCAGCAGATCTTCCCGGGAGCGCAGGTTCCATTCCCGCCAGGGGGCGATGACTTTTAGGTGGGGGGCCAGGGCCTTGTAGGTCAGTTCAAACCGGACCTGGTCGTTCCCCTTGCCGGTGCAGCCGTGGGCAACGGCGTCGGCCCCTTCCTGCAGGGCGACCTGGACCTGGTATTTGGCGATGAGCGGGCGGGCGAAGGAGGTGCCCAGCAGGTATTGCTGTTCATAGATCGCCCCTGCCATCATCGTTGGGAAGGCGTATTCCATCAGGAATTCCTCCCGCAGGTCGGCCACATACGCCTTGCTGGCGCCTGTCGCCAGCGCCTTCTGCTGGATGGCCTTCAGGTCATCCCCCTGGCCCAGGTCGGCGGTGAAGGTAATGACCTCGCAGTTGTAGTACTCCTTCAGCCAGGCCAGAATCACCGAAGTGTCCAGCCCTCCAGAGTAGGCCAGTACGACTTTCATTATATCACCTCCTGTAAGAAATTTGACACGATTTACAAGTTTGCGTTGAGGACTTTCCATCCCGAGGATTTTGCCAGAGCCCGGGTGGAATAATAAAAAGGCCGACTCCCTGCTCCAGGGAGTCGGCCTTCTGCTGCAAAAATCGGGATGGGTTAGATATTGGGCTTATTCGTTACCCCAGGGCGGCGGAAAGCGACGCGAAACTCCCCAGAGCCCCCGGTTCTGGGAGCGCTCATCTCGGGCTCGTCGGGAGTTTCGGACAATTGGGAGTATCATCGCATCCAATGCCCTGGCAAGTTGTCCTTTATATACCACGATACCTGGAAATTGTCAAGGCGACTTCGGCCCCATAGCGCGTTGATTTGACACCGAACGGATGTTCGTTTATAATAAACAGAGAAACCCACCTCAGGAGGCTCCGGTGAACAGACAACGGGGAGAGGTAGAGGAGCAGGAGCGACGCATTCTGGAGTGCATCCGGGATTTCATCCAGGAACGGGGTTATCCTCCCACCGTCCGGGATATTGCCCGGGAACTGGGGATTTCTTCCACCTCGGTGGTAGATTACCACCTGAGACGGCTGGAACAGGCGAGATGGATAGAGCGGGACCCGCGTTCCTCCCGGGGTATCCGTCTCACGGCGACCGGTGCGCGAGGGTTGGGACTCGGCGAGGTTATCTCCGTCCCGCTACTGGGCGATATTGCGGCGGGCGAGCCAATTCCTGTCCCCTCCTCCGATTTCTCCCTGCTGGGTGTAGAGGAGACAATTGAGTTAACCCGCAGCATCGTGGGAGATCCTCAGAACCTCTACGCT
Organism: Anaerolineae bacterium; assembly: GCA_034435815.1. GTDB lineage: Bacteria > Chloroflexota > Anaerolineae > B4-G1 > DUEL01 > SpSt-77. The sequence continues at coordinate 15,088 of DAOTWK010000030.1, forward strand.
CTGCGGGTTCGGGGGAATTCTATGATAGATGCGATGGTCCACGACGGCGACGTCGTCATTATGCGCCCTGCCGAGGAGGTGGCGAACGGGGAAATGGCCGCTGTCTGGTTACGGGACCGGGAGGAGGCAACCCTGAAGCGGGTCTACTGGGAAGGGGGACGGGTGCGCCTTCAGCCCGCCAACCCGACGATGGAGCCCATCTACATAGATGACCCCCGCCAGGTGCAAATTCAGGGCAAGGTCGTGATGGTCATCCGGCGGGTCCGCTGAGGGGAGCGGGGTTATCCCATCGCCGCTTCTATAGGGGGATACTCGTCGGTAGCCGCTTGTGCAACGGTCGGCGAGGGGAGCCGACGAATCGGCAGCAGTACAGTGAAAGTGCTCCCCTGTCCCGGCGCGGATTCCAGCCAGACGCGCCCGCCATGTGCCTCCACCAGGGACTTGACGATAGAGAGTCCTACCCCCATACCTCCTGCTGCCATTCGCAGCGGGTCATCTGTGTGGTAGAATCGTTCCCACACCCGGGATTGTTCCTCCAGCGGAATGCCGATGCCGGTATCCTGAACCCAGAGACGGCAGAACTGGGGAGGGGCTCCGCCCGGTTCTGGCACCGCCGCCAGCCCCACTGTTACCCGACCGCCCGGGTAAGTGAATTTGACCGCGTTGCTGATCAGATTGTTCACCACCTGACGAATCCGCAGTGGGTCCACCTCCACCGAGGGCAGGTCATCCGCCACTTCCAGTCGCCACTCCAGTTGTCGCGCCTTCATCTGGGGGACAAAGGATTCCACGACCTCGCCGACCAGCAGGGCCAGGTCTGTCGGGGCGTAGTTCAGTTCCAGTCGTCCCCGCTCGCTTTCGGCGACGGCGATGAGGTTATTGGCAATCGTAACCAGCCGGCGGGCATTGTCGTGGATGATATGGAGAAATGTGGCTTGGGTAGGGGATACCGAGCCCACTATGCCGCTGTAGAGCGCCTCGCTGTAGCCCAGGATGGCGGTGAGGGGCGTCCGGAGTTCGTGAGAGACGTGGGCGATGAATTCCCGTTTGGAGTTTTCGGCCTGGACCTCCCGGGTGACATCCCGCAGTACGGCCACCGTGCCCAGATGCTCGCCGGAGGGGAGACGGACGGGCGCCGCGCTGACTGCAATCTGCTTCCCCTCCAGTTCAAAGAGCGTATGGAGCGGCGATTGAAGATGGGCCATATCCCCCAGGGATTGCGCGGCAATCGCCTCCAGCGCTGGCTGAACGGAGCGGCCCAGTAACCGTTCCCGTGGAACTCCCAGGACGCGCTCTGCCGCCGCGTTCAGCCGGATGGCCACTCCCTGCTCGTCGGTCACAATAATCCCTTCGGTCGTGCTTTCCAGGATGGCCTCGCGTAGCAAAGCCTCCCATTCCCGCTCCCGTAGCACCTGCTCCAGGCGCTGGACCTCCCATTCCAGGTGACGGTAGAGATAGACATTCTCAATCGCTGCTGCCATTTGCGCCGCGATGGATTCGCACAGGCGGATGTCTTGGCTTTCAAAAGGGTCCGGTCGGTGGTCGTTGACGATAATGAGCACCCCCATAACCCGGCCTCTCTGGACCAAGGGTTGCACCATCGCCGTTCCCCCCTTCGGGCTCTGCAGGAGGTCGTAGAGGGATTGCAGGTCCGGTCGAGGACGATGGGGGTGCAGGATCAGGTGTCGTCGTCGTCGGACAGTATGGGCCAGCAGAGGATACTGGTCTAAGGGCACGTCAATGGGATCCTCCGGCGCCAGATGTCCGATCAGGGGGGCATACAGGGCCATCAGGCGCAGGTGCTCAGGTGCTCTCTCTCCTGATCGGTCAGGGGATTCCTCCGGAGGTTGCAGCAGGACTGCCACCCGGTCGGCGTCCAGTGCATGAGCGATATGCTCCACGACCTGTTTTAGGACCCGCTCCAGTTCCAGAGACTCGCTGAGTGCCTGGCTGACCTCCAACAGGGAGAGCAGCTCTCGCGTTTGCTGGAGGGAGCGTTCGCTCAGGGTTTGCAGTTCTTGCCGGTAGGCCCAGAGGTCCTGAAGGGCCGCGCGGTATACGACGACGGAGATGAGGGGATAGCCAAAGAGATTGACCAGCCGGCCCAATCCCGTCTGATCCAGAGTGACCAACCCGTTGCCGAAAGCGATGATGAGAAAAGCGATACCTGGCAGCAGATATTCTACTCGTCGCCGTTGCAGGACCAGGTACAGCCCGCTGAAGATGGCCAGCAGGGTTGCCCAGGTGTCCCAGATGGTCTGTTGCCAGAAAGCGGTGTATTCAAAGAAGGGGACAGATCGGACCAGGAGATACCACATGGGAAAGAAGAGGAAGGTGACACCCAGTATTGCTGCCGACTGAATGATCAGGAACCACCGCCCGGCCCGCCGTCCGATCAGAGGGGAGAAGAATGCCCAACTCATTATGGTCAGGCTGGCGACCTCCAGCGCATAAAGGAGGGGGGAGAGGAGATGATAGCCCTGAGGCCCCAGGATCATGAGGGGAACCCGCAGGATCAGGATGACCGTAAACGCAAGCAGGAATCGCCGCTGGTCCGGATTTCGGGTGTGCCGGTACTCCACCAGCGCGATCCCGGCAGCTCCTTCCAGAGCCAGCAGAATCAGCAGGTGGTAAACGAAGGTGCCAGGTCCGGTGCTGAGCAGGTTATATATTGGGCTCAGAATTCCCATAGGGACTCCTTAAAGCCGGGATAAGTTGAGGATATTGGAATTCGCTCGCTCTCTCATAGGAGGATGTAGGGGGTTTGCAGTAACGGCATCTGGTTGCCGCCGCAACACTCCTCGTGTATGTCCCCCTATGGCGTCGGCAGGTGAGTGGGGGTGAGGATACCCGGCGTAGTAGGAGTCGGCGTCTCCACTCCACGCGGCGTTTGGGGGGTGAAGGAGACGATCAACCCGATGGCCATGCTGATCACCACCAGAATGCTCATCATCCAGAATATCCGCTGGCTGCGGGAAGCGGATGCTTTCTTGCGGCGCATATTGCTCACCAGTGAACAGGGCAACAATCCGTTACGTCAAACGCCAGTCACAACTCTATTATATCCCATTCCGAGAAGTAGACAACCACGCGCACTCCGCGTGTTTGCAGGGACATCCCCTGCTGCTTCATTTGTCAGGAAGGCCAATAGCAGGTATAATGTTGGCGAAAAATACCAATTAGGAGGTACCCCATGTTAGTCGGCGAACGGATGAGCAAACGCCCCATTACCGTGACTGAGGAAACGTCCTTGCCTGAAGCGCTGGAATTAATGCGCAGAGAGAAAATCCGCCGTCTCCCGGTGCTGGATAAGCACGGGAAACTGGTGGGCATTGTCACCGAACTGGACCTCCTGCGTGCTTCGCCCTCCCCGGCGACCACGCTGAGCATCTACGAGATTCCTTACCTCCTCTCCAAAATCAAGATGCGGGAGATTATGACCCGCGAGGTCATCACGGTGACCGAGGACACCCCGATTGAGGAAGCGGCCCGCATTATGGCCGACCACAAAATCGGCGGCCTCCCCGTCATGCGGGACAACAAACTGGTCGGTATCATCACCGAGACGGACATTTTCAAACTGATGCTGGAACTCTTTGGCGCGCGCCAGAGTGGCATCCGCATCACCCTCTCCGTTCCCGAAGAGAAGGGCGTCCTGGCCCGGGTGACCGGTAAGATCGCCGAAATCGGCGGCAATATCCTCTCTCTGGGCACTGCGATGGGCGAGGATCCGTCCACCAGCACTCTGATCCTCCGGGTAGCCGACGTTTCCGAAGAGACGTTGGTGAACGCGCTGAACAGCCTGGGCGGCGGCATCAAGGTCACTCACTCCCGAACCTGCACTCTGCCTGTCTGTCCAGTCTGACCCACTCCGAACGGGGCCTCTCGCTGCCCTCGGACCGGCTGGCGGGAGGCCCGCCCAGGAGTATGCGATGGACATCCCCAATCTCCGCTGGTGGGGGTGGGGCACCGTGGATGGTTCCTACCCCCTGGAAAACCGGCCCCATTTCTGGCCCACCCTGCGGGCCTGGCTGGAACTGCCCGACGACCTGACGGAACGCCCGCCGGTCCCGCTGGAGTCCATCCAGCTCCGACCGTCCCGCCTGGATGACCCGGTCCTGGCCTCGCTGCGCCGACTGGTCGGAGAGGAGGCGGTCCGGTTAGACCTGCGCACCCGCGTGGAGCACGCCTGCGGCAAGGCCTACCGGGACCTGGTGCGCGTGCGGGCCGGCAATATTCCCAACCCCCCAGACGCCGTCGTCTATCCGGCCGACGAGGGAGAGGTGGCCGCGATCATCGCCTGGGCTGCCGACCGGGACATCCTCATCATCCCCTTCGGCGGCGGGAGCACCGTCCTGGGCGCTGTGGAGCCGCCCCCCGACGACCGCCCCGCCATCAGCCTGGACCTGGCCCGGCTGGACCGGCTGATCTCCATAGACCCCGTCTCCCGGACTGCCCGCATCCAGGCTGGCGCAACCGGGCCGGAGGTGGAGGCCCAACTGAACGCCCACGGTTTCACCCTGGGCCACTTTCCCCAGTCCTTTGAGTTCTCCACCCTCGGCGGCTGGATCGCCACCCGGGGCGCCGGTCAGACCTCTACCGGGTACGGCAAGATAGAGCATATGACCCAGGCGGTCCAGGTGGTCACGCCGGTGGGCATCATAGAGACGCGCGATATCCCCGCCGCCGCCACCGGCCCCAGTTTGCTGGAAATCCTGGTCGGTTCGGAGGGGGCCTGCGGCGTCATCACCCAGGCGACAATGCGCATCTGCCCCCGCCCAGAGGTCCAGGACTATCGCGGTTTCCTTTTCCACCGACTGGACGAAGCGGTCGCCGCACTGCGCGACCTGATGCAGCAAGGCCCCTGCCCCACCATCGCCCGCCTCTCCGACCCGGAGGAGACCGCCGGTTTCGCCGTCCTGGCCCACGCCCACTCCGGCCTGCGGGCGCTTATGGATTGGGCCGCCGACCGATACCTGGCCTGGAAGGGCCACAGCCTGACCGGCGGCAGTTGTTTCCTGCTGCTGGGCTACGACGGCCGTCCAAAAGACGTCTGCCTCCGCTGGCGGCGCGCGGCCGAAATCTGCCGGGACCACGGCGGCCTGCCCCTGGGCCGCAGCGTCGGCGAGTCCTGGAAGCGAGAACGATTCGCCCAGCCGTACCTCCGGGATACCCTTCTGGGCGTCGGCGTTATGGTGGATACGCTGGAGACGGCCACCACCTGGTCTAACCTGCTTCATCTCTATGAGGCGATGACGGCGGCCATCCGGGCCGCCATCCGGGATACCGGCGGCGGTCCCGGATACGTGATGACCCATATTTCCCACATTTACCCATGGGGGGCCTCTCTCTACACTACCTTCCTGGGCCGTCAGGTGCCCGGCACGGAGATTGAGCAGTGGTGGGCCGTAAAAGAGGCGGCGACGGAGGCCATCCTGGCCGCCGGAGGGACCCTCAGCCATCATCACGGCATCGGCCGCGACCATGCCCGCTGGTTCCGGGAAGAGGTCGGCCCGGTGGGCCTGAAGGTGCTGCAGACCGTCAAGGCCACCCTGGACCCCACCGGTATCATGAACCCGGGCGTTCTGCTACCTGAGGAGGAATAATTTTTGTTGCGGCGGCAAAGTCGCCGTAACAAAAATTATTTCTATCTGGCGGAGGTCGACCCTGGAAACCGTTCTCCCATCCAACCACCGTCCCTTTTCCGTTTCCGTCCGAGAAGAAAACCTGGCCCGTCTCGCCGACGAGACTTTTGACATCTTGGTCATCGGCGGCGGCATCACCGGCGCCGCCATCGCGCGAGATGCGGCGATGCGCGGCTTCCGCACCGCGCTGGTGGAAAAGGGCGACTTCGCCGTCGGCACCAGCAGCCGCTCTACCCGCCTGGTCCACGGCGGCATCCGCTACCTGGAATACCGCGAGTTCCGCTTGGTCTTTGACGCCTGCACCGAACGGCGCATCCTGCGCCGCATCGCCCCACGCCTGGTCCGCCCGCTGGCCTTCCTTTATCCCCTCTACGCTGGCCAGCGCCCCCCAGCCTGGAAATTGCGCCTGGGCCTTACCCTCTACGACGCCCTCAGCCTCTTCCGCAACGTCCAGATGCATCGCTGGCTCTCTCCCCAGGAGGCCGCGCGGCGGGAGCCCCTGGTCGCCGGACGAGGCCTGATTGGCGTGGGCCGTTACTACGACGCCCAGGTCAATGACGCCCGTCTGACACTGGCCATGGCCCGCGCCGCCCACCTGCACGGCGCCGTAGTGGTCAACTACACCCCCGTCGTCGGCCTGATGAAAGCGGGCGGGTGGATTGTCGGCGCGCAGGTGGTGGACGCGCGCTCCGGGCGGGAGATAGAGGTCCGGGCCCGCGTCGTCGTCAACGCCACCGGCATCTGGGCCGACCGTATCCGCACTCTGGACGAGCCCGGCGTCCGCCCTATGCTCCGTCCCACCAAGGGCATCCATCTCCTCATCCCGCGTGCCCGTCTCCACACCCATCACGCCGTCATCTTCACCTCTCCGCGCGACGGCCGCCACATGTTCGTCATCCCTTGGAAAGACTTTGCCCTCATCGGCACCACCGATACCGACTACCCGGGCGACCTGGATAACCCCGCCGCTGATTCCGGCGACGTGGAGTACCTGCTGGAGGCCGTCAACCACCTCTTCCCCGGCGCCCGGATCACCCAATCCGACGTCGTCAGCACCTTTGCCGGACTGCGCCCCCTGGTGGCCGCGCCAGGCCATCCCTCGGCGGTCTCCCGCACCCATGTCATCGTGGAGAGCCCTTCGGGCCTGCTGACCATCACCGGCGGCAAACTGACCACCGCCCGCCGCATGGCCGAAGAGTTGACCGACCGGGCCCAGAAACGACTGGCCGAAATGGGCGTTCCGGCTCGGTCCGGATGCCGGACCCAGGAGCCGCTGGAGGGCGCGCAGATAGAGGTGGTGGAAATGGAGATGTCGGACGAGCGGGTGACCCGCCACCTGGTGGAGACCTACGGCGGCGACGCCCGCTGGATTCTGGGCTATATAGAAGAAAACCCCGCGCTGGGCGAGCCGATTGTGCCGGGACTGCCCTACCCTCTGGCGGAGGCCCTCTACGCCGTCGGACACGAGATGGCTGTGACCCTCTGCGACGTCCTCATCCGCCGCACTCACGTCATCTACGAAGCCTGGGACGGTGGACTGAACCGCGCGCGGGCCGTCGCGGAGGTGATGGCTCCCCGCCTGGGCTGGGACGAGGCGGAGATAGAGCGCCAACTGGCCGACTATGCCGCGCAGGTCGCGCTGACCCGGGTGCCTTCCTAACCGCAGAGGACGCAAAGAGCCTGGAGATTTCTCGCGTTCATAGTCCGCCACGCAGCGAAGTGGAGTGGCGTTTAGCGAGATGTGCTTTTAGACGGCCAAAGGGAATACGGAACACGCCATACGAATGAAACGCCGTCGCACCAACTGGGCTGCCCTTCAGGGCTGTACGCTCACCGCATTCCTGCTCCTCTGGCTGATCGGAGCGGGACTGGTGGGCTACACCTTTGTCGCGCTGGGACGGCAGCCGACCCCAACCCCGCTGCCGCCACCGCCTCCTTCTCCGTCTCCCACGCCGACGGCAACACCGACTGCCACACCGACCGCCACTCCGACGCCAACTCTCACCCCGACGCCGATGCCATCGCCGACGCCGACCGCCACGCCCACCGCCACCCCGACCCCGCGCCCGACGTTCACCTTCCTCGCGCCACCGGGCACTTTGGTGGTCCCTTCGCCCTTCCCGATGCCCACGCCCGACCCCAACGCGCCCCCCGATGCGGCGATCCCGCCACCTGTTAACCCCATTCCCGTCGCCGCCGATGCGGTCAATATCGTCGTCCTGGGCAGCGACAAACGTCCCCACTGGACAGAGTGGCATACCGATGCCATCCACATTGTCTCCATCCAGCGGAACCGGGCTGTCGTCTCCATCATCTCCATCCCGCGCGACCTCTACGTCTACATCCCCGGCGATGGGATGAACCGCATCAACATGGCCGATTACCACGGCGAGGCCACCGGCTACCCCGGCGGCGGATGGGCCAACCTGCGGGATACGCTTCTCTACAACCTGGGCATCCGCGCCGACTACTACGTCCGCACCGACTTTGACGGCCTCATTGGCATCGTGGACGCGCTGGGCGGCATAGACGTCCCCGTCCACTGCCGTCTGAGCGACTACTGGCCCTACCGCGACGCCAGCGGGCAGTACCCCATCTTCACCCTGGAGCCGGGCGTCCACCATCTGGACGGCGAACAGGCCCTCTGGTATGCCCGCTCCCGGCTGACCACCAGCGTCTTCTCCCGGGACCGCCGTCAGCAACAGGTCCTGCAGGCCATCTGGCACAAACTCCGGGACGGCGGCTGGCTGGCCCAGATTCCCACCCTCTGGGACCAGTTCCAGAGCATGTTTGTGACCAACCTGGACCTGCCCACCGTACTGGAACTGGCGCGGGTGGCGTTCTTCCTACAAGAGCAGAACATCCGCTACTACAACATCGGCGCGCAGCATGTGACGCCCTGGGTGACCCCATGGGGCGGGAACGTCTTTCTGCCCCGGTGGGAGGCGATAGAGCCGCTCCTGCGGGAGGCGATGGCGCCGCCCCCCGAGGGCCGCATGACCCGCACCTTTCTGCCGGTGGAGGTCTGGAACGGGACGCCCAACTGGGACTGGGACCTGCTGGCGGTGGACCGTCTGGTCCGGGCGGGCTTCCCGGCCGTGCCGGGCCGGCCGGACCGGCGGGATTACCCCCAGACGATGCTCATCGTCTTCCGGGAACATGCCAAAGGGACGGGCGTGGAGGACCTGAAGCGGATGTTCGGGATTCCCGAGGAGCGGGTCTCCTATCAACCCAACTGGGGTACCGCCTACGGCTTCCGTCTGATCATCGGCGCCGATTATCAGACCTGCTATGAGAGATAGACCCTGTTGAATCCTGTGGAGTCGTACTGGGCAGGGACGACACATGCGTCGCCCCTGCTTTCGGGCCGCGCGTTTCCCCCGCCTCATACCCCCAGCCCCTACTCCTCCCCGAAACGGGGAGGGGATGGGGGAGAAAGAGAGGTTTGGCGGCGGCCTTTGGCCGCCGCCGCAAAACTCATTCCCCTCCCCCCCCTCCCCGAAGCGAAGCGAGAGGGGAGAGGGGGATAAAGGCGGGTGAGGGGCAACGAGGCCCGGACGGATGCAGACAGTGTCAGCAAAATGAGCCATCCCCAACAGAATCCCATTGTCGTCGTCAAAGGCGGCGGTGACCTGGGTACGGGCGTCGCCTGGCGGCTCCACCGCTGCGGCTTCCGCGTCCTGGTCACCGAGACGGCCCAGCCTACCGTCATCCGCCGCACCGTTGCCTTCGCCTCGGCGGTCTACGAGGGGACCGTCACCGTGGACGGCGTCACTGCGCGGCGGGTGGAGGACGAGGCCGGCATCCGGGCCGCCTGGGCCGCCGATGAGGTCCCTGTCGTGGTGGACCCGCAGGCAGAATGGGTCGCGCGCCTACGCCCCCTGGCGGTGGTGGATGCCATCATGGCCAAGCAGAACACCGGCACCCGCATGGCCGACGCGCCGATTGTGGTGGCATTGGGGCCGGGATTTGTCGCGGGCGTGGATTGCCACGCGGTGGTGGAGACCAATCGGGGCCACAACCTGGGGCGGGTCATCCTGGAGGGGAGCGCCGAGCCGGATACGGGGGTCCCCGGCGATGTGGGTGGGGAGAGCGCGCGGCGGGTCCTGCGCGCCCCAACCGATGGCGTTTTCCGGTCCGTCCGCGCCATCGGCGACCGGGTGCGGGCCGGAGAGGTCGTCGCCTATGTGGATGATGTCCCCATCCTCTCCCAGTTGGACGGCATCCTGCGGGGCCTGCTCCACGACGGGCTGACCGTTCGCGCGGGGATGAAAGTGGGGGATGTGGATCCCCGGGCCATCGTGGCCCACTGTTTCACCATCTCGGATAAGGCGCTGGCGGTCGGCGGCGGGGTGCTGGAAGCCATTCTCTTCCTGGCCCGGAGTGGGGGCCGATAGGGAGCCAGCGGGGGGCGCGGGGCGGCGAAGCCGCC
>DAOTWK010000031.1:0-6093 GCA_034435815.1 Anaerolineae bacterium
ATCCGGATGACCCGTTCCACCATGGTGGAGGTCCTGCAGGAGAAATACATTGTCGCCGCGCGGGCCGCCGGACTCCCCGAACGAACCATTCTCTTCCGCTTGGCCCTGAAAAACGCCATCGTCCCGACCTTGACGGTCCTGGCCCTTTCGTTTGTCTATTCGCTGACCGGCGCTATCCTGGTGGAGGTCATCTTCTCCTGGCCTGGGCTGGGCAGTTATGTGACGTCGGCCATTATCAATGTAGACTTCCCGGTCATCATCGCGGTCACGCTGGTGGTGACGGTTTTCTACGTGCTCATCAATCTGGTGCTGGACCTGGTTCAGGTCGCGCTGGACCCGCGCGTGGTTTTGAAGTAACGTTATGTGTGACATTCTTGAGAGAGAGCGACCTCCTGATATTTGCGATTGTCTATGACCACCCTGATCCGGCCATTCCTGGAGCGGTGGACCCACGAACACCGCTCCCAACTGGAGGAGTACCGCCTGATGGGGCGGGCTTTCCTGCGGGACTGGCTGGCTGTTGCCAGCCTGGTCATCATTCTGCTTTTCATCTTCGGCGCCATTTTCGCCCCCTGGCTCACCCCGTACCCGGAGCAGGGCCGGGGGGAGCCGAACGTCCTGGAGAAATTTCTGCCGCCATCCTGGCAGCATCCCCTGGGAACCGACAACTTGGGCCGGGATGTCTTGGCCCGTATCCTCTTCGGCGGACGGACTTCCCTCTCCATCGGGTTCCTGGTCGTCATTATTGCTGTCGTCATCGGCACGCCGCTGGGGGCGCTGGCGGGCTACTTCGGCGGCTGGCTGGATGAGGCCATCATGCGCCTGACCGATATCTTCCTGGCTTTTCCGTCCCTCCTCCTGGCTATTGCCATCGCGGCCGCCCTAGGGCCCAGTTTCACCAACGCGATGATCGCCGTCGCGCTCACATGGTGGCCCTGGTACACCCGCCTGGTCCGCGCCCAGACCCTCTCCCTGCGCGAGCGGCCATTCGTGGAGGCCGCCCGGGGGATTGGGGTGGGGGAGGGAACCATCATCCTCCGCCATATCCTCCCCAACGTGATGACGCCGGTCCTGGTCCAGGCGACGATGGACATCGGCTCTGCCATTCTGACCGGTGCGGCGATGAGTTTCATCGGTCTGGGTGCCCAGCCCCCAACCCCGGACTGGGGTCAGATGGTCAATCTGGGGCGCATTTACTTCATCAATTATCCCTGGCTGGCAACCTTCCCCGGCCTGGCGATTTTCCTGGTCTCCCTCTCCTTCAACCTGTTGGGGGATAGCATTCGGGACATTGCCGACCCCCGCACCCGGAGGACCGTCCGATGAAGGAGCCCCTGCTCTCCGTCCGTGACTTGCAGGTCCGCTTCCATACCTATGCCGGGGTGGTCCATGCGTTGAACGGGGTCTCCTTTGACCTGTACCCGGGGGAGATTCTCGGCCTGGTGGGAGAGACGGGGTGCGGCAAGTCGGTGACGGGGCTGGCCCTGCTGGGGCTGGTCCCGCCCCCCGGCGAGGTGGTTGGCGGAGAAATTCGCTATCGCGGCCAGAACCTGCTGGCTCTCCCTCCGGCCCAGTGGCATGCGTTGCGGGGCGGGAAAATCGCCATGATTTTCCAGGACCCGGCGGCCGCGCTGAACCCCGTCTTCACGGTGGGCGAGCAGATGGAGTTGGTCACCCGCCGCCACCGCCGTATGGGCCGGGATGCTGCCCGCCGCCAGGCGGCAGAGGTCCTCCGCTCTGTGGGGATGCCCGAGCCGGAGCGCATTCTGGATACGTACCCGCACGAATTGAGCGGCGGCATGCAGCAGCGGGTAATGATTGCGATGGCCCTTTCATGCGGCGCCGAGGTCCTGGTCGCTGATGAGCCCACCACCGCGCTGGACGTCACCATCCAGGCCCAGATTCTGGACTTGCTGGTGGATTTGAAGCGGACGCGTGGGCTCTCCATTCTGCTCATCACTCACAACCTGGGAGTCGTCGCCGAGACATGCGACCGGGTCGCTGTCCTTTACGCCGGATTCATCGTGGAGACGGGTCCGACCGGGGCCATCTTTCAGGCCATGAAACACCCGTATACCCAGGGATTGCTGGCAGCCATTCCCCGTCCATCCAGCCGGGGCCGCCCCCTTCAGGCCGTTCCTGGCACTGTACCCGACGGCCTGCAACCGCCATCAGGCTGCCTGTTCCATCCCCGATGTCCTTTCGCCTGGGGCCGCTGTCGCCAGGAGCGCCCTGGGCTTCTGGAGGTTGCTGACGGGCATCAGGTCGCCTGTCACCTCTACGGCGGGGAGGCGGAACGATGACCGAGCCGCTGGTCCAGGCCCGCCAGTTGACCAAGCACTACGTCCTGCGGGGTGGGCTGTTCAGCCGCCGACAGGTCGTTCGTGCCCTGCACTGGGTGGACCTGACTGTCTATCCTGGGGAAACTTTCGGTGTGGTGGGGGAGTCGGGCTGCGGGAAGACCACGTTGGGGCGCTGCCTGCTCCGGTTGGTAGAGCCGACCTTCGGCGAAGTCCTCTTCCGGGGAGAAAACCTGCTCCAACTGGACCGGGAGACCCTTCGCCAGCGCCGCCGGTACTTCCAGATGGTCTTTCAGAACCCCTATCTCTCGCTGGACCCTCGGATGAACGTCCTGAATCTGGTGGGAGAGCCGCTGGTGACCCATACCGACCTGCGGGGACGCGCGCTGGCGGAGCGGGTGGTGGCACTCCTGGAACGGGTGGGCCTCTCGGCGGACCAACTGTATCGGTATCCCCACGAATTCTCCGGCGGGCAACTCCAGCGCATTGCCATCGCGCGGGCGCTGGCGCTCAATCCTCTCTTCGTCGTTCTGGACGAGCCAACCTCGGCGCTGGACGTCTCTGTTCAGGCGCAGATTCTCAATCTGCTGAAGGAACTGCAGGCCGAGTTAGGGCTGACGTATCTGTTCATCTCCCACGACCTGAGCGTGGTCCAGCACGCCAGCGACCGGATTGCGGTGATGTACCTGGGCCGGATGGTGGAGGTCAGCACGACGGAGCGCATTTTCTATGATGCTCGCCATCCTTACACCCAGGCGCTGGTTTTCAGCACTCCGATCCCGGACCCTCAGGCCCGGCGGGCGCGGGTCGTTCTCCAGGGGAGCGTCCCCAGTCCGCTCAACCCCCCGCCGGGCTGTTCGTTTCACCCTCGTTGCGCTCAGGCGCTGCCCCTCTGTGCAACTGAAGAACCCCGATTGGTGGACGTCGGGGACGGCCATCTGGTAGCCTGCCATCGGGTTGCTTGATGAGAGATGGGATTCAAAGGAGGTCCGATGCGATTCCCCTTGGCTCATACGTTCTCCATTGTCGCCCGCGACCCGCAGACCGGACAACTGGGAGTGGCGGTTCAGTCCCACTGGTTCTCCGTCGGGTCGGTGGTGGCCTGGGCGGAGGCTGGCGTGGGTGCTGTCGCCACCCAGGCGCTGGTGGACGTCCGCTATGGCCCGCTGGGGCTGGCGCTGATGCGGGCGGGCTATTCCGCCCCTCAGGCCCTTTCGGCCCTCCTGGCCGCCGACGACGGCCGGGACCTCCGGCAGGTCGCCATGGTGGATGCCCGGGGACGGGTCGCTGTCCACACCGGGAGCCGCTGCATCCCTGAGGCCGGGCATGAAGTCGGCGAGGAGTTCTCCGTCCAGGCCAACATGATGCTGGGGGCAGGGGTCTGGCCGGCCATGGCCCGCGCATACCGAGAGTCATCTGGCGACCTGGCGGAACGGTTGCTGGCCGCGCTGGAGGCCGGACAGGCCGCCGGCGGCGATATCCGCGGCCAGCAGAGCGCTTGCATTCTCATCGTGGAGCCCGTCTCTACGGGCCGCCCCTGGGCTGATACGGTGATGGACCTGCGGGTGGAAGACCATCCCCAACCCATCGCCGAACTCCGCCGTCTGGTCGGACTCCACCGGGCTTACCGGCACATGAACCAGGGGGACGAGTGGCTGGGCAAGGGAGAGGTGGAGCGGGCGCTGGAGGAATACCGCGCCGCCGACCGGACGGCCCCCGACCATGAGGAAATCCGCTTCTGGCACGCGGTGACGCTGGCCGATGCTGGACGGCTGGAGGAGGCGCTGCCCCTGTTCCGGGAGGTCTTCGCCCGTAATCCCCTCTGGGCTACCCTGCTGGAGCGATTAGGGACGGTGGGCCTGGTCGGGTATGACCCAGAGACTATGCGCCGCATCCTTTCCTGTTTGTAACGGCAAGACAACTGCGAGCAGTTATCCCACCCTGGGCCCTGCGGCTTGCGACAGACGACTTGCGATATGAAACCTGCAGCCTTCTGCATCCACGGTCACTTCTACCAGCCGCCCCGGGCGGACCCGTTCACCGGGAAAGTCCCGCGCGAGCCGGACGCGGCACCGTACGCCAACTGGAACGAGCGCATCACCGCCGAATGCTATGAACCTCTGGCCCGGCGGGGGCTCTTTAGCCGCATCAGTTTCAACCTGGGCGCCACCCTGGCCCGCTGGCTGGACGAGTACGCCCACGACACCTACGAGCGCATCGTCGCCGCAGAGCGCGCCGTTTATCAGGCCCACGGCGTTGGGAACGGCATCGCCCAGGCTGTCCACCACACCATTCTCCCCCTGGCCCGCCGTCGGGATAAAATCTGCCAGGTCCGCTGGGGGATCGCCAGTTTCACCCACCGTTTTGGCCACCCGCCGGAGGGGATGTGGCTGCCGGAGATGGCGGTGGACCTGGAGACGTTGGAGGTCATGGCGGCCGAGGGGGTCCGGTTCACCATCCTCTCCGACCAGCAGGTCTGGGGTGACCTGACCGACGGGGCTGGACCGTACCGGGTCCGGCTGCCCAGAGGACGGGAAATTGCCGTGTTTGTCCGGGACCGCGCCCTCTCGGACGCGCTGGCGTTCCAGATGCCCGCGCCAGAGAACACAAGGCAGTGGTTGCGGGAACAACTGGAATGGCGCTGCCGGCGCGGGGGGCTGGTGCTGATCGCCACTGACGGGGAGACGTTCGGCCATCATCACCCCGAGGGGTTGGAGGTACTGGAGCGCATTCTGGACGGCGCAGCGGCAGTCGGATGCCCGCCGGTCACATTGGGGATGTATTTCCGGGAGCATCCGCCCCAGGCCGAAGTGGAGGTGGTAGAGAACAGTGCCTGGAGTTGCGAGCACAATCTGAACCGCTGGGCGCTGGGCTGTCCCTGTACTCCGGGCGATGGCCGCTGGAAGGCGGCACTGCGGCGCGCGCTGGATAACCTGACCTGTGAACTGGATGAAGTCTACGCTTGCGAGGCCCAGCGGTTGGGGCTGGCTCCCTGGCCCCTGCGGGATGCCTACATCGCGGTCGTCCTGGGGCGGGTGGACGGAGAAACCTTTCTTTGTGGCAACGGCCTGGGTCATCTGACCACCGACCAGGCCCGGCGGCTCCTGTGGCTCCTGGAGGCGCAATTCTACCGCCAGCGGATGTATGCCAGTTGTACCTTTTTCTTTGAGGACCTGGACCGGCACGAGCCGCGCTACGCTATCGCCAATGCGGTCCTCGCCCTGGCGCTCACCCGCTATGCTACCGGCGAGGACCTGACGGCGGGCTTCCGACGCGACTTGCGGCTGGCTGTCAGTTGGCGAACGGGCCGCAGCGGGGCGGACCTGCTGGATGAAGTCTTGCGGTAGAGAGAAAAGGGGTTTTTCGGCGGCAGCCACGGGCTGCCGCCGACCCCCCCTTTCTCTATAGGGTCGTCAGCATCTCCAGCAACCGCCGCGTCCGCTCTTTGGTCCCCTCCTCCTGCTCCCCCACCGGCCCCACACAGGCCGGGCATCCGTCCGCACAGGGACAGGTCGTCACCCGCTCCCGCGCGGCCTCCAGAAGCGTTGTCCCCTCCGTCAGCAACTCATAGAGGCGCACCGAAAGGCCCGCTCCGCCCGGCACCCGGTCGTACACCGTCACCCGGGGGAGGGAGGTCTCCGGCGCGCGGGGCTCCACCACCGTCTCCAGGTCTCCCGGCGCACAGAGGACATACAGCGGTGTCAGGCCCTGCAGCAGGTAGGCCAGGCGAGCGCGTGTTCCTCCTGGCCTGTGGAGGTTGTGCCGCGGTCTCCGGCGCTGGCGGGGAAAAAGC
>DAOTWK010000032.1:0-7174 GCA_034435815.1 Anaerolineae bacterium
GGCACGTGAAGCGTGAAAAGTGAAACGTGAAAAGTGAAACGTGAAACGTGAAAAGTGAAAAGTGAAAAGTGAAACGTGAAGTAAGGAGGGATGATGCGTAAAACTATGTATGTCTGGCCCGTTTTGTTCCTGGTGCTGAGCAGTCTGGCATGCACCATCAACGTTCCCGGCATTTCCCTGCCCGGTGTGCCTACTCTGGAGGTCGGGCCGATGCAGGAGTACCGGGAAGAGATTCCCCTGGAGGGCACGACGGCAGCCCAGGTGGAAATCACCCTGGGCGTAGGCGAACTGACGCTGGCGGTCGGAGAGCCGGACCTGCTCTTCTCCGGCCTCTTCCGAACCAACATCCCGGCCTGGAAGCCCGAAGTGACCTGGAAAGACGGAGTCCTGAAGGTCGCCCAGCCGGATACCCGGGGGATGCCCGGCCCCGGGGCAGAGAATGAGTGGGTCCTCGCCCTGGCCCCCCGCATGCCGATGAGCCTGAAACTGCAGGTCGGCGCCGCAAGGGGGCGGCTGGACCTGGGCGGCCTGGCACTGACTGATTTCTCCCTGGAGACCGGCGCCTCGGATATGGTCGTGCGCTGGGACGCACCGAACACCGTCCCGATGGACCGACTCCTGCTCCGCGCCGGGGCGGCCAACGTGGAAGTCCGGGGCATCGGCTACGCTCGCCCCCGGGACGTCCAGGTAGAAGGCGGGGTGGGCAACCTGACGCTGGATTTCACTGGCCCCTGGACCGATTCCGCCCGGGTCAAGGTGACTGCCGGTGTGGGATCTCTGACGCTCCGGTTCCCTCGGGATGTAGGGGTACGGGTTGCGGTGGAGGGCGGACTGAGCAATGTGACGACCACCGGCGACTGGCGACTCTCTGGGGGCGCATATCTCAATGAAGCCTACGGGCAGTCCGGTGCGACCCTGGAGGTTACTCTCACTGCCGGGGTCGGGGGCGTGACGCTGGAATCGGAATGATAGGGGCAAGCCCTGCCCCTACATAATCATAATGGTGTGCAGGGGCAACCCTCGTCGTTGCCCCGCCCCGACAAATCTCAGACCTGTGGAGGTATTCCTATGCGGTTCACACGCATTCTGCCAACCCTTCTGGTCGTTGCGACGATGTTGGTGACGGCCGCGCCGGCCTTCGCTTCGGACGGACAGCCGCCGGGCCAGGTGGTCTTCGGGCAGGATTTCACCCTCCAGAGCGGCCAGACGCTGGATGGCAACCTGCTCGTCTTCGGGGGCGACATACGGATAGAGACCGCCAGTGAAGTGGATGGCAGTGTGGTGGCCTGGGGCGGCGACGTGGAAATCGCCGGCACTGTAGAACGGGATGTGGTCGCCTTCGGCGGCGATGTTCTCCTGCGCAGAACAGCCCGGGTGGACGGCGGAGTGATGGTCTTCGGAGGCACGGTGGAGCGGGAAGAGGGCGCCCAGGTGCGCGGTCAGCAAGTGGTGAATCCCCAGCAGGGGCCCTGGTGGCGCTGGGGTTGGGTGACGATTCCCACCTACCCGTACTTTCCCGCGGACGGGCTGCCCGCACTGATATTCCAGGTCGCTCTGCGGGGACTGGAGATTTTCCTGAGGGCAGTGGTAATGGCCGGACTGGCCGGGCTGGTAGCCCTTTTGTGGCCCCGGGCGGCAGCGCGGGTCGGGCGGATCGCGCTGGAAAAGCCCCTTCCCGCCTTCGGCATGGGCCTGCTGACGCTGGTCGTCGGCATTCTGCTCATCATCGGGCTCATTATCACCATCTGCCTCTCTCCGGTGGGAATCGCGGCCGCAATTGCCCTGGTGGTTGCCATCCTTTTTGGCTGGCTGGCAATTGGCATCATCATCGGCGAGCGGCTGATGCCGACGCTCACCTCCCGGACCGTTGCGCCGTTCTGGACCGCTGCGCTGGGGGCGGGACTCCTGGCACTGCTCAGCGACCTGCTGGGGCTCATCCCCTGCGTGGGCTGGGTCGGCGGCTTCCTGGTCACCTGCGTGGGGCTGGGCGCGGTGGTCCTCACCCGCTTCGGGACGATGGAGTAAATGAAGACGTGCCAGGCACTCCAGAGAGTGCCTGGCACGTCTGAGGTTGCCTACACCACAATATTGACCAGCCGCCCCGGCACGTAGACCACCTGCCGGATTTCTTTCCCCGCAATGTACTTCTGGATGTTGGGATGGGCCAGCGCGGCTTCCCGCGCGGCCTCCTCGGTGATGTCCACTGGGACCTCCAGCCGGGCCCGTACCTTCCCGTTCACCTGCACCACCAGCGTCACCACCTCCTCCACCAGCAAGGCCGGGTCATACTGAGGCCAGGACTGCAGATGGACGCTGTAGGGCCGGCCCGTCCGCGCCCACAACTCCTCGGCGATGTGCGGGCAACAAGGGGCTATCAGCAGGAGCAGCGTCCGGACCGCCTCCTCCCACGCCTCCGTCCCGTAGACTGCCGTCTCCTTCGCCCTCTGAAGCACATTGGTGAACTCCATAAGCGCGGAGATGACGGTGTTGAAGTTGAAGTTCTCCAGGTCCTCCGTCACCCGTTGGATGGTCCGGTGGGTCCAGCGGCGCAGGTCAGCGACCTCCTTGGGTGCAGGCTGACCGCCGGCGCCACTGCCCCCCGGTTCCAGGACCAGGTTCCAGACCCGATGGAGCCACCGGTAGACGCCCTCAATCCCCTTGGAGTCCCAGGGCCCGCCCTGCGACCAGCGCCAGCCGAACATCAGGTAGGCCCGAACGGTGTCCGTCCCGTACCGCTCCACCAGGTCGTCCGGCGCCACCACGTTCCCCCGACTCTTGGACATCTTCTCCCCGTCCTCGCCTAAGATGACGCCCTGGTTGCGCAGGACAATCATCGGCTCGTCAAAGTCCACCAGACCCATATCCCGCATCACTTTGGTGAAGAACCGGGTGTAGATGAGGTGCATGGTGGCATGCTCTACCCCGCCCGTATAGACGTCCACTGGCAGCCAGTACTTCCCCTCCTCGGGGTCAAAGGGGATGGAGTCGGTGTGGGCCGGCTCGCCCTCTTTGTAGTACGGGCTCAGGTAGGCATACTGGTACCAGGACGAGCAGACGAAGGTGTCCATAGTGTCGGTCTCGCGGGTGGCGGAGCCGCCGCACTGGGGACAGGTGGTGCGCAGGAAGCCCTCGTGGTACTTCAGCGCGTTCTCCCCAGTGGGTGGGATGACCGCGTCGGTAGGCAGCAGGACCGGCAGGTCTTCGTAGGGGACGGGGACGATGCCGCAACGGTCGCAGTAGATGATGGGAATTGGTGCGCCCCAGTACCGCTGGCGGCTGATGCACCAATCTCGCAGTTTGTAGTTAACCGCGAATTCGCCGACCCCGCGCTCCACCAGCCACTCCGTCGTCCTCTGAACCGCGACGTCGCCCGGCGTGCCCGTCAGCAGGCCGGAGTTGATCATCG
The DNA here is from genome assembly GCA_034435815.1 of Anaerolineae bacterium. Lineage (GTDB taxonomy): Bacteria > Chloroflexota > Anaerolineae > B4-G1 > DUEL01 > SpSt-77. Next base: position 3,407 of record DAOTWK010000032.1, read on the forward strand.
GCCCGTACTCGACGTGAAAGAGAACGCCCCGGTAAGAAGGAATCCGCCAGAGCATTTCCGCCACCGTCCGGCATTCCTGGGCTGTGGGGTCCAGATTCCGGCAGCGCTCCAGGACCCGCCGCTCGTTCTCCAGCGAGTCCACCGGGAGCACGCCGTCCGCAAAAACGAAGAGCCAGGGACCACCCACTATCTCCACCCAGGCCTCCGGCCGGACGTACTCCCGGGCCAGGGCGATGTAGCGCTCCTCCTGGGCGCGGTCAAAATCGACCCGCAGGCCCCCCTCCTGCGATTCGCAGGAGAAACCGGCCTTTGCCAGCGCCTCGCCGAAGCCATCCTTCACCGCATCGGGGCGGACGAAGGAGCGCCGAACCCCCTCGGGGGAGTCAATGACCGGGATGACGGGCAGGCCGAACTTGAGCGCGAAGGCGAAGTCCCGGTCGTCGTGGGCGGGGACGGCCATGATGGCCCCCGTCCCGTAGGTCATCAGGACGTAGTCGGAAATCCAGATGGGGATGCGCTCGTCGTTGACCGGGTTAATGGCGTACGCGCCGATAAAGAGGCCGGTCTTCTCCTTTTCGGTGGAGAGGCGGTCTATCTCACTCTGGCGGGCGGCGAAGTACTTGTATTCTTCTACGGCCTCCCGGTACTCCGGCGCGGTCAGTTCATCCACCAGCGGGTGCTCTGGGGCCAGTACCATGAAGGTGGCGCCCCAGAGAGTGTCCGGGCGGGTGGTGAAGACGACCAGCGGGTCCCCGCGCTCAGTCCGGAAGGTGACGTTGGCCCCGATGCTCTTGCCGATCCAGTTGGTCTGCATCGCGACGACCCGCTCGGGCCAGTCAATCTTGGAGAAGTCCAGCAGTTCTTCGGCGTAGGCGGTGATGCGCCAGAACCACTGCTCCAGTTCTTTCTTGATGACGGGCGTGCCGCATCGCTCGCAGACCCGTTCCGTCCCCCAGACCTGCTCCCGGGCCAGGGTGGTATTGCATTTGGGGCAGAAGTCCACCTGGGACTTTTTGCGATAGGCCAGACCCATATCATACATCTTGCGGAAGAACCACTGGGTCCAGCGGTAGTAGCCGGGCAGGCAGGTGACCGCCTCCCGCTCCCAGTCAAACATCGCGCCCATACTGCGGAGTTGACGGCGCATCTTTTCAATGTTGGACATGGTCCACTGGTAGGGGTGGATCCCGCGCTCAATGGCGGCGTTCTCGGCGGGGAGGCCGAAGGCGTCAAAGCCCATAGGGAAGAGGACGTTGTAGCCGCGCATGCGCATATAGCGGGCGCGAACGTCCGAGGGGGCCATGGCGTACCAGTGGCCGATATGCAGGTCCCCGCTGGGGTACGGGAGCATCGTCAGCGCGTAGTGCTTGGGCTTGTTCGGGTCAATGACAGAACGATAAAGACGGTCTTCCTCCCACCTTTTCTGCCACTTCGGTTCTATCTCTTGTGGAATATATGGGTCAGGCATGGGCTCCTCCTCGGGTACTGCGTATTTCGTGTCATATCAACCTGTACCACACCAGACGGTTCTCTTCCACCTCAGCCCTCACCTCCCCGGCGCGCTCCAGGGAGGAAAGGGCTGCCAGGACGGTGGCGCGGGCCAGGAAGTAGGCGGTGGCGGTGGTCAGGCGCAGGTTGTAGGCGTCGGCGACGTGCCGGACCAGCGCGCCGGTGTCGGCGGGTTCGGCCAGGGCCTCCCGGACCCGTCCCCGGATTTCCTCCAGGCGGGCCCGGTTGGCCGCGCAAGAAGCCCGGATTTCCTCCCCGGCGGCGTAGACAGGGCCGTGGCCGGGGGCGAGGCGGACATACGGCATCTGGGCCAGGCGCGCCAGCGTCTCCAGCGCGGCGTCCATATCCGCGCAGAAAATGATTTTGTGCTTTTCCAGCGTCTCCGCCGGGAAGACGGCGTCGGCGCAGAAGAGGACGTCGTCCACAGCGACGCCCATTTGGTTGAGGGCATGGCCCGGAAGCGGCACCACTTCTACCCGGAACGGCCCCACCTCCAGTGGCCCTGCGTCTACGACGCGGGCGATCTGGCAGGGCTGGGCCATCGTGAACTTCTGGCGCAGTTCCCGGATGGGCGCCGCGCCGCCGAAAAGAAACAACGGCTCCATGACGGGGTTCTCCATCATAGCAGCCTCCAGGGCCGGAGCGTAGAGAGGGACTCCCAGCCGCCGCTGGAGGAAATGGGCGCCGCCGTGGTGGTCAGCATGGGCGTGGGTGAGGAAGACGGCTTCCAGTTGGACCCCCTCCCCTTCGGCGAAGCGGAGGGCCCGCCGGGCCGCGTCCTCGTCCAGGCCCGCGTCTATCAGTAATCCTCTCTCCTCCCGGACGACCAGCCCCATATTGGAGCCGCCCTGAAGGTGGAAGATGCCCGGCGCCAGTTCTACGACGTTCATTAGCCCTCCACGAACGTTAGCCAGCCAAAGCGGTCCTCTTTCCGGCCGGTCACAATCCCGAAGAACTCTTCCTGTAGGCGGGCCGTCACCGGACCTCGCTGACCATCTCCAACCGGAATCCCATCCACGCTTCGGACAGGGGTGATCTCCGCTGCGGTCCCGGTCAGGAAAATCTCGTCGGCCAGATACAGCATCTCCCGGGCAATGGACTCCTCCCGCACTTCGTACCCCAGGTCGCGGGCCAGTTGGATGACGAACCCGCGCGTGATGCCCAGGAGAATGGAGGCGTAGAGGGGCGGGGTGTAGAGAACGCTATCCTTGATTACAAAGATGTTCTCCCCGCTCCCTTCGCTGACGTAGCCTTCCACGCTGAGGGCCAGGCCCTCGGCAAATCCCCGGTCGTGGGCCTCCATGGCGATCAGTTGAGAGTTGATGTACTGTCCGCCGATTTTGGCCATTGCAGGAAAGGTATTGGGAGCCATCCGTTGCCAGGAGGAAACCATCACGTCAACCCCTTGGCGCAGGCCCTCTTCTCCCAGGTATTTCCCCAGTTCCACCGCGGCAATGACGACCTCGGTAGGGCAGTTGCGACCGTCCAGGGCCAGCGTTCCCACGCCCCGGAAGACGAGTGGACGGATATAGCAATCCCTCAGGCCATTGGCCCGAACGGTATCCAGGATGGCCCGGGCGATTTCCTCTGGCGAGTAGGGAACGGTGAGGCGGTAGATTTTACAGGACGCGAAGAGGCGGCGCACGTGGGGCTCCAGGCCCAGGATGGCCGGACCGCGCGGGGTACCGTAGGCCCGGATCCCTTCAAACACGCTGGATCCGTAATGAAGAGCGTGGCTCATCACATGCACGCGCGCCTCTTCCCACGGGACTAATCTCCCGTTGTACCAGATGTACGATGTTGGCTGGATGCCCATTTCTCTCCTCCTGAGAACAAAAATACCCCTTCGTCCAGGGACGAAGGGGCACGCTCCGCGGTACCACCCTGGTTGGAGACGCCTTTTTATGACAAACGGCACTCCGTTGCGCGTCGCGCCTGACCACGAACAAACGGTGCGTCTCCCGCTCTCAGCCCGATAACGGGGGCTACCCGTCGCCGACTACTGGGGAAATCCTGTTCGCCGGCGCGGCTCCCAGGCGAGTTCGGCCTTATGGCGCTCCCGGTGGCGCCGGCGTCGGGCTTCCACCGTCCCCGACTCGCTGCCGGAATGGCCTACTGCTCCTGTTCGCAGCCTGTAGAGGATCAGAAAGTCAAAGGTGCAGAGTTCAGAAAACGGGCCACCGGCCCTTCAGAGAATAGAACCTCCTGCAGACCTGTATTTTATCACTTCATTGCAAAAAGGGCAAATCCGATCCTGAA
>DAOTWK010000033.1:0-2443 GCA_034435815.1 Anaerolineae bacterium
CAGGGCACGCTGGAGGTAGCCCCGGAAGGCCACCTCTTCAGCCGCCGCCGCAAAATCCCTGTTTCTTTCAGAGTAAGTCCTGCCCCTACATCTCCAGCCAGCGGAGGGCGGCCTCATGGGCCAGGGCGCGGAAGCGGCCCCAATCCGTCCATGTCGGCGGAAGGGTTCGTAACTGGCCCGCCACCTCCGTCAGCGCCTCCGGCGGCGCCCAGTGGAAGCCGCTGATTTGTTCCCCAGCATCCCCAGGCCGGGGGTCTCCCTCCACGTCGGCCAGGACCAGCCAGGAGTAGAAGAAGCGGCGATGCCGGCCCTGCCGGAAGGTGACGCTGAGAAGGCCCAGCGGGCGAAGGGAACGGGGAGCCAGGCTGGTCTCCTCCTGAATCTCCCGCCGGGCCGCTTCCAGCACCGACTCACCCGGGAGAATCCCCCCGCTGATCAGGCGGAAGACGTCCGCTGGATAGAAGGACTTGTTATGCAAGAGGATATGGCCGTCCGGACGGCGCAGGAGCAGGACGACCTCCCCCCGCCGGGCCCGATGGCGGAGGGAGCGGACGAAGTCGTCAAAGAACGGGGCCGAGACGGTCAAAGTGTGGTGCTGATAAGGAAGGACACCCTTCCGCTCCACTTCCGCGCGCTGGCGGCGGGCCACTCCGGCCAGACTGGACGGGCGACGGGTGAGAGTCCAGAGGGGGATCAGGCTGAGCAGCAGCACCCCGGTGGAAAGGAGTCCGCCCTCCGGCCCGAAGTCGCCGCCGGTGAGCCAGGAGGGGCCGCCGACCGGCAGGGCCAGCAGGCCGTTCCAGACCATCCCGCTCACCGGAAGCCCCAGGACCGGCCCCTGGATCAGGTTCCAGGCGTAGTGGTAGGCGATAGGGAGCCAGAGGGTGCCGGTCCGCTCCGCTGCCACCGCGAAGACCGCCCCTGCCAGCGCAATATTGACCAGGGCCAGTGGGGAGACGTTCGGGTTCAGAGCATGGAACAGCGCGAACAGGATGGAAGGGACCAGTACTCCGACCACCGGGCCGCGCCAAGTGGTCAGGGCACGCTGGAGGTAGCCCCGGAAGGCCACCTCTTCAGCCGCCGCCGCCGGGAAAAGGGCTATGGCGTCCAGCAGAAATCCCCACCAGACCGCCCGGCCCGGCCAGAAGGGTTGCGGGTTCAGGGCCAGCAGGACGGCGCCAATCAGCGCCATTGTCCCCACGCCCAACGCCAGACCGACCGCTGTGTCTATCCCTCCACGGGTCGGTTCCAGCCCCATCGTCTCCACCGGCTCCCGGTCCAGGAAACGGCCCATCAGCAGGGCCAGCCCCAGCGCGATGAGCAGGCGAGAGATGCCGATCAGAAGCAGTAAGGGGCCGGGAAACCCGCCAGTTGCCAGGGTGTTCACGATCTCCTCGGCACTGGCCCCCGTCAGGGCTAACACCAGGCCATAGAGGATGCCGATAAGCAGACTCAGTGTGAGTTCGGCGATCAGAAAAGCAATCAGGTAGATGACGACCCGCCAGAGGGGGTGGAGAATTGGGCCCCGGAAGAAGAACCGGCGGCAGCCAGGGTTGGTAGATTGGGAAACCGGGACAGGGGTCATCAGATCCTCCGCGCCTTTTGTGTACTATGCGGTGAAATGCACCTGCGACTACGGCCCGGGAGTGGGCGTGGGAGGGCCGGCGGCCCAGGCGGCTGTGTAGAAGGCCAGATACGCCGGGATCATCCGCGACCAGTAGTCGTCGGCGTGGCTGCCCTCGCCGACGGCGTACTCATGGGAAATCCCTCGCTCCATCAGCGTTTTGTGCATCCGGTCGGCGCCCACCCATGCCCAATCGGTGTTCCCGGCGTCCAGCCAGATGCGCAGGGAGGCCACCGGCGACTGCGCCACAAGGTTGAAGGGGTCGTAGGCCGGCAGCGGATAGTTGACGGTGAGGGCCGGGCTATGCGCGCCCACGATGGCGAAGACGTCCGGGCGGCGGAAGGCAATCTCCAGCGACCAGACGCCGCCCCGTGAGATGCCGCCGATGGCCCGTCCTTCGCGGGTGCCCCACGTGCGATAGGTCCGGTCAATATGCGGGACCAGTTCGTTGACGATCAATCCTTCCACCGAGTAGTCTCCGCCGCTGGTGCGGACGAAAATCCCGTCAGGGGCCGGGTCACAGTTGGGCATAACGATGATGAAGGGCGGGTAGGCCCCCGAACAGATGCCGGCCTCGGCGGCCTCGTCCACTCCCAGCCGGTCCCAGTGGGTCTCGTTGTACGGATAGCCGTGGAGGAGATAGAGCACCGGATAGGACGTAGAGGAGGAGTCGTAGCCAGGGGGCAGGTAAATCCGGTACGTCGCCATACGGCCCAGGACCCGGCTGGGATAGGAGCCGACTTCTACCCGACCGGCGACATTTGCGCAGATTGGGGTAGGAGTGGGTGTCGGCGTCGCGGTCGGCCGGGGGGTAGGGGT
>DAOTWK010000034.1:0-3287 GCA_034435815.1 Anaerolineae bacterium
CGGTTATTCCCACCATCATAGAGGTCACCTATGTACCGAGTTCCCTATAGCAAAACCCACTTGGAATTCACCCTTCCCGCTGGGATGCGGGCAACGGTCGCGGAATCCCGCCCGGTTCCCCCTCTGAGCGACCCGGAAGCGGCAATCGCCGAAGCGCTGACCCATCCGGTCGGTTCTCCGCCCCTGCGAGAACTGGCCCACCCCGGCGATCGGGTCTGTATCGTTTTCACCGACATCACCCGCGCCAGCCCCGACCATCTGCTGGTCCCGGCCATTCTGCAGGAACTGGAGGCTGCTGGCGTCCGGGATGCAGACGTCACCCTCCTGTGCGGCATCGGGATGCACCGTCCCTCTACTCCGGAGGAGAAAATCGCCAAACTGGGCCGGGAGGTCGTCGCCCGTTACCGGGTCATAGATAATGAGCCGCGTAACCCGGAGGCCCTGGTGGACCTGGGTGTCACCCCCGGCGGGGTGCCTGTGCAGGTCCACCGCGCTGCCGTGGAGGCAGACCTGCTTATCGCCACGGGTATCGTGGAGCCCCACCAGTACGCGGGCTATTCCGGCGGCCGCAAGACGGTGGCGGTGGGCGCAGCGGGCGAGGCACTTATCGCTCACACCCACGGCCCAGCCTTTGTGGACCATCCCGGCACCCGCCTGGGCCGCATTGAGGGCAATCCCTTCCACGAAGCGGTCAACGAAGCGGCCCGCCGGGCCGGCCTGCGCTTCATCCTCAACGCCGTCTTGGATGACGAGCACCGCATTCTTAAAGTGGCCGCCGGGGACCCGGAGGCGGCCTTTCTGGAACTGGTGGCCTTCGCCCGCACCGTCTACGAGGTCCCCATCCCGCAACAGTACGATGTCGCCATCGGCGGGGTCGGGTTCCCCAAAGACACCAACCTCTATCAGGCCAGCCGTGCTCCGTCTTACCTCCACTTCGCCCCCACCCCGGTGGTACGGAAAGGGGGCTACTACATCATCCCTGCCCGTTGCGAAGAGGGGGCCGGGGAAGGGGTGGGCGAACAGCGTTTCTTCGCCGCCCTGCGGGATGCCCCGGACGTTCAGTTCGTCCTGGACGATGCCCGCCGCCACGGCTACCCGCCCGGACAGCAGCGGGCCTTTGTCATCGCAAAAGTGCTGGAAGAGACGCGGATTATCATCGTGGGAAGCGAACATCCGGATGTAGTGGCCGCCTGCAAGATGATCCCCGCCAACACAATGGAGGAGGCGCTGGGAATTGTCGCTCGGGACCTGGGGGCCGACCTGGACGTCCTCATCGTTCCTCACGCGACGCTGACCCTGCCCGTGGTACAGAACTGAGGGGAGGAGACCTTTCGCCGTCCCTCTCCGGGTGAACAGGAGACCGCCTTTGAGTCACCCTTTTGAGGCCTGCCGCACGGCTCGTAGTTCGCCACGGAGCGAAGCGGAGTGGCGTCAAAACGGCACTTTGCTGCGCTCCGTGCCTGACTATGAACAGGTCAACCGTTTGACAGGATTAGGAAAACCGAGTATAATCAAAATCGGCACACCCTCTTTTGAGGAAAGACGCCTATCCCTATCCCCTCCCTCTTCCGGAAACGGTAGTCCTTCCCTCAAAGCGTTCGTGTGACCCCAAATTTGCAAGGAGCAAGATGAACGAGTACGTATTATCCCCGGAAGAGGTATCCCCTCAGAGCATCAAGGCGGTTTTTGACGACGCGCATATCGGAGCCACCCTGACGGCCGATGATAAAGTCTGTGTGGCCGAGGAGGGGATCAAAGTCTTCATCTCGGTGGAAGAGGACAAGCAACTCCTGACTTACTTCCTCCTCTTCGGCTGGCGAGGCGGGACACGAACCCAAGACCAACTGGAACTGGCCAATACCCTCAACCAGAACGTGGTCTTCCTGAGAGCGTGGGCATTCCCGGAGGGCATTGTCCTGGACTACTCTCTCCCCTACGACGGCGGATTGCTCCCCCAGCAGGTTCTCAGCGCCTACCAGTGGCTCCGGCGGACCGCCATCTGGGGCATCCAGCAGTACGACCAGAAACATATCGTCGCCTGAGAACGTCCGTTCCCCCTATCATCAGGTGACAGTTGCCTGAAAGGTGACTGTCACCTGATGTCCATCCCCTTTCCTTGTACGGCCACCTGTGGTATCATACTCCCAATGGTCGCCATTTCCCTTCCTTCATGGCCCTGGGACATCGTACAGCAGGTTGCGGCCGGACGGGGAGCCCGGGTCTGGCCCGTGGGCGGCTGCGTGCGAGACCTGCTCCTGGGCCGGACCGTCCACGACTGGGACTTCGCCGTGGACCGGGACGCGCTGGGGTTGGCCCGCGCCGTCGCCGACGCACTGGGAGGAGCCTTCTACCCCCTGGACGAAGCGCGGGACACCGGACGGATCATCCTCCGGTGGGAGGGTCGGCGGGTAGAACTGGACTTTGCCCGCCTGCGCGGCCCGGACCTGGAAGCCGACCTGCGCGACCGGGATTTCACGATCAACGCCATGGCCATCGGGCCGGATGGGGAACTGATAGACCCCACCGGCGGCCTGACCGACCTGCAGGCCCGCCTGGTGCGGGCTGTGGGGCCCCACGCCTTTGACCAGGACCCTCTTCGGATGCTGCGCGCCGTCCGTATTGTGGCGGAACGGGGCCTGCGGCTGGAGGTGCGCACCGCCCAGTGGATCATAGAGCGCGCGGGGCAACTCCCCCGCGCCTCCCCGGAACGCATCCGAGATGAACTTGTCCGCCTGCTGAATGCCCGCTCCGTCGCCTACCACCTGCAACTGCTGGACGAACTGGGCCTGATGACATCTATCCTCCCAGATGTGGAGGCCCTCCGGGAACAGCGCCAGACGCCGCCCCACCGCTACGACGTCTGGTGGCACACACTGATGACGGTGGACGCAGCGGAGAACATCCTGCGCCGGGTCGGCACCGTTCGCGGGGAGCCGGAAACGCTCTACGCAGACGCGCCGGGTTGGGCCTGGGACGAGGTCCAGGAGACACTGGCCCCCTTCGCCCCCGCGCTGGTCCGGCATCTCCGGCGGCCCACCACGGTCCCCCGCTACCGGCGGACGCTTCTCATCCTGGCCACGCTGCTCCACGATGTGGGCAAACCCCTCACCGTCACGGAAGAACTCAAACCGGGGCACTCCCATCCCATCCTTCACTTCTACGCTCACGAGTCGGCTGGCGCACGGCGGGCGGCGGAGTGGATGCGCGACCTGCGCTTCAGCCGGGCCGAGACGGAGTCGGTTGCCACGATGGTGCGTGCCCACCTGCGGCCCTCCCAGGTCGCCGAT
>DAOTWK010000035.1:0-2986 GCA_034435815.1 Anaerolineae bacterium
GACGCCGCAATGCGGATGGCGGGCCTCCCGCTCCTCCGGACCCAGTCGGCGGGCGCCAGCACCACCGCCGCCGCGCCGTCCGCTATGGGTGAGGAGTCCAGCAGGTTGATGGGGTCGGCGATCATCCGGGCCTTCGCGTAGGCCTCCGGCGTCACCTTTACATGGAACATCGCGTACGGGTTGTTCATCCCGTTGGCGTGCGCGTTGACCGTGAAGGGCGCGAAGTCCTCTTTCCTGTAGCCGTACTCGTACATATACCGGCGCATCAACAGCGCGTTGAGGGCGACGAAGGTGAGGCCGTGCGCGACCTCGTGGTCGGCATCCGCGGCCATCGCCAGCGCGGCGGTCGCCTCCGGGCCGGTGGCGTCTGTCATCTTCTCCACGCCGACAACCAGGACGACATCCGCCAGGCCGCCGGCGACGGCGACGTAGCCCAGCCGGAGCGCGGCTGCGCCGGACCCGCAGGCTGCCTCCACCTTCACTGCCTCCACACCCCGCAGGCCGGCGAAGTCCGCCACCAGCGCCCCAATGTGCTCCTGACCGGTCAGTTCGCCGCTGAGCATGTTGCCCACGTAGAGGGCATCTACCCGGTCCACCTCGGCGTCCCGCATAGCGGCCTGGAGCGCCTCCAGCGCCAAGTGGCGCAGGCTCTTCTCCCAGTGCTCCCCGACTTTGGTTTGACCGATGCCGATAACCGCGACGTCTCTCATAGGAATTCCTCACCACGAAGACACCAAGACCCGAAGAAATTCTGTCATTGTTAGTTTTTTAATCGTCAATTCCCCTTTGTGTCTTCGTGTCTTTGTGGTTTTATACTAAAAGTTTGCCCCGGAAGCGGACGTAGAGGCCGTAATCAATGACGGTGCGGCGGGCGATATAGTCCTGAGTGGCAGGCGCCCGGCCCTGCCGCTCCGCGATGGCCTCCGTCGTCTGCAGAGAGATGGCATCCGACCCGGCGCCGGAGCCGAAACTGACCAGCAGGATGCGCTGACCGGGCCGGGCCCCATCCAGCACCGCTGTCAACCCCACCAGCGAGGAGCCGGCGTAGGTGTTGCCGATTCGGTCCGCTAACAGGCCGGCCTGAATCTGTTCCGGCTTGAAGCCCAGTTGCCGGGCGACGGTCTGCGGGAACTTGACGTTGGGCTGATGGAAGACGGCGTAATCATAGTCGGCGGGGGTGGTCCCCAGCGCCTCCATCAGCGCGCGGGCCGCCTCGGTGATGTGCTTGAAGTAGGCCGGCTCGCCGGTGAACCGCCCTCCGTGGGACGGGTAATGCTGGTAAGCCCGCCGCCAGAAGTCCGGCGTGTCGGTCACATAGGAGAGGCTCCCCTCCACGATGGCCAGCGCCTCCTCCGCCGGACCGACGATGAAGGCCGCACCGCCCGAAGCGGCGGTGTACTCCAGCGCGTCGCCGGGGCGGCCCTGGGCGGTGTCGGCGCCCACCGCCAGCGCGTAGCGGGCCATCCCGGAGCCGACAAGGCCGATGGCTGCCTGCAGTGCCTCCGTCCCGGCCTTGCAGGCGAACTCCCAGTCCCCGGCCTGGACGTAGGGGGTGGCCCCGATGGCCTCGGCGAGAATGGTGGAGGTCGGCTTGACCGCATACGGGTGGGATTCGCTCCCCACCCAGACGGCGCGGATGAGGGCGGGGTCCACGTTCCCCGCCCGCGCCAGCGCGTTGCGGGCTGCCTCTATGGAAATGGTGACGACGTCCTCATCCGGCCCCGCCACCGCCTTCTCGGTGACGGGCGTCTCTCCCTCCCCGCCGGTCCAGATACGGGCGACCTCCGTCGCCGGAAGCCGGTAGCGGGGGATGTAGGCCCCGTAGCCGATGATGCCAACTTCTCTGTCCGTTCGCAGCAATCGGGTTTCCATAAGTCCTTTTTTCACCACGAAGACTCAAAGACACGAAGAAATTTTGTCGTTGTTGATTTTTAATTGTTAATTTCCCCTTGTGTCTTCGTGTCTTTGTGGTTAATCCCCTCCGCGTTCTCTGCGGTACGTCTCCAGAATCTCCTCCGCCCGGTCGGGGCGGACGACGCCCTCGGCGACCATCTGCCGGGCAACTTCCTCTATTTCTTCGCCGACGGCCCCGGCGGCGAGGGCGACCTGCCGGGCGTGCAGGGCCATGTGGCCCTTCTGGATGCCTTCCGTAGCCAGGGCCCGCAGGGCGGCCAGGTTCTGGGCCAGCCCCACAGCGGCCATAATCTCCGCCAGTTCCTGCGCGGTCTGGACGCCCAGGATTTTCAGGGCGACGCGCGCCGTCGGATGGGCGCGGGTGGCACCGCCGACAATGCCCACCGCCAGCGGGAGTTCCAGCCGGCCCACCAGGTTGCCCTCCCCGTCCAGCCTCCAGGTGGAGAGACTGGTGTAGCGGCCGGAGCGGGCGGCGTAGGCGTGGGCCCCGGCCTCTATGGCCCGCCAGTCCTGTCCGGTGGCCAGCGCCACCGCGTCTATGCCGTTGAGGATGCCCTTGTTGTGGGTCGCGGCCCGGTAGGGGTCGGCGGCAGCGAAGGCCCAGGCCTCCACAATTCCCTGCGCGACCCGCTCCCCGGCAAAGCCGTTAAAGGCCAGCGCGGCCGCGGGGATGGAACACTCCGCCCAGGCCAGCCGCCGGTCGGCCAGATTGGAGAGAATGCGCAGGCCCACCCGTCCGCCGGTGATTTCGGCGATCAGCGGGGCCAGCCGCTCGCAGGCCGTGTTGACCGCGTTGGCCCCCATCGCGTCTCGGACATCGTAGACCAGGTGGACAACCAACATCGGGCCCGCGGGCGTCTCCGGAAGCACCCGCACAATCAAGTCGCGGGCGCCGCCGCCCAGCCGCCGCAGGACCGGGTCCACCTCGTCGGCGGCCGCCAGAAGCCGGTCTCGTTCGGTCACCAGCGCAGCCGCCGCAGAGGCGACATCGGGCACGTCCAGCACCTGAATCTGCCCGATCATCTCCGGCGGGGTGGCCCCGGCGCGAAACCCCCCGCCCTCGCGGGCCAGC
>DAOTWK010000036.1:0-3761 GCA_034435815.1 Anaerolineae bacterium
GGCGGCTTCGCCGCCCGCCGCAACCCCTTCTCCTGTATAGCCTGTCTTGTCCTTCCCTCGTCGCCCCTCAACCCCTCCGTTCTTCTTGCCAACTTCCCCGTTTTCTGCTACTATTGTAAAAAGCCTCGGCTATCGGCTACCGACTGAATGGAGGTCTGATGACACCCATCTGGACTTTGCGTCACATTGCCCTGCGGCGACAGCAGCGCCGCCGCACCCGCGCCCGTACCGGCACCGGTGCTCTGGTACGGGTCGTTGGTGTGCTGGTGCTGGCCGTCGTGATGCTCAACCTGACCGGACTCTCTGGCATCGTAGGCGGCGCGGCCGCCGTCTACTCCTCTATTGCCCGCGAATTGCCCGACCCCGAAAAGATTGAATTTGTGGAGCAGGAATTTGAGACCACCCGTATCTACGACCGGACCGGGGAGGTCCTCCTCTGGGAAATCATTGACCCCCACGCGGGCGACCGGGTCTGGGTGCCGCTGGAGGAGGTGCCCGAGCATCTGGTCTGCGCCACCGTCGCCATAGAGGACCGGACGTTCTGGGAGAACCCCGGGGTCAACCCGCGCGGTATTCTCCGCGCCTTCTGGGCCAACATCCGGGGGCAGCAGATCCAGGGTGGCTCTTCCATCACCCAGCAACTCATCAAAAATGTCCTCATCCCACCTGAGGAGCGGGTCGTCAGCGCGGAGGGGCCGAAGTGGCGGGACTATGCCCGTAAGGTCAAAGAGGTTCTGCTGGCCCTGGAGATTACCCGTCGCTACGACAAGAAGAAAATCCTGGAATGGTACCTGAACACCAATTTCTATGGGAACCTGGCCTACGGGATTGAGGCCGCTGCCCAGGTCTACTTCGGCAAACATGCCAGTGAACTCAACCTGGCCGAGGCGGCAACGCTGGCCGCGATCCCCCAATTCCCTCAACTGAACCCCTTTGACGATCCGATTGAGGCCCGAAAACGGCAGAACCTGGTCCTGGATGCGATGGTCCGGCAGGGATGCATCACCGAAGCGCAGGCGGCCAGGGCCAAAGTGGAGCCCTGGCGGCTGGCCTCCCCCACCGAACAGTTTAACTTCAAGGCCCCTCACTTCTCCGTCTACGTCCGCAACGAACTGGAGAAGATGTTCGGCGCGGACATGGTCTACCGGGGCGGCCTGCGGGTCTACACCACGTTGGACTATACCCTCCAACAGCAGGCGGAATGCGTCGCGCGGGCCCAGATTCGCCGTCTCTCCGGCGAGGACGAGCAGAAGGTCATAGAAGAGGCACTGGCTTCCGGCTGCCAGGCCGCCCAGTACCTCCCGCCCCTGCGGGCCGCCAGCCGGGGCAAAGACCACCATGTCACCAATGCCGCTATCGTCGTCCTGCGGCCCGGGACGGCAGAGATTCTGGCTATGGTCGGCAGCCTGGACTACTGGAACGAGGCCATCGCCGGACGGTATAACGCTGCGCTGGGCCTGCGCCAGCCCGGCTCCTCGTTCAAGCCGTTCACATATGTGACCCTCCTCTCCCAAGGGTACACCGCCGCGCACCTCTTCTGGGACGTCCGAACGGCCTTCCCGCAGCCGGGCCAGCCCCCTTATGTCCCCGAAAACTACGACCGGAAGTATCACGGTCCCCAGCGGCTACGGCTCGCCCTGGCCCGCTCCTACAACATCCCCGCCGTCGCCGCGCTGCAACTGGCAGGCGTGGATAACGTCATCCGCACTGCGCACCGGATGGGCATCAACAGCCTGGACCGGGGGACCGAGTATTACGGCCTGAGCCTCACCCTGGGCGGCGGCGAGGTGAGCCTGCTGGATATGTCCTATGCCTTCTCCGTCTTCGCTAACTACGGGAAGATGATCGGAAAGCCCACAACCCCCAAGGGGCCCGGGTACCGGGACTTGGACCCGGTCGTCATCCTCCGGGTGGAAGACCGGAACGGTCGGGTGCTCTACGAGTACAAACCCGAGGAGCGGCAGATTCTCTCCCCGCAACTGGCCTACCTGATGATCAGCATCCTCTCCGACCGACAGGCCCGCTGGGCGGCCTTCGGCCACCCCAACTCGCTGGAACTTTCCGGTAACCGTCCAGCGGCGGCCAAGACCGGCACGACCAACGACTTCCGGGATAACTGGTGCGTCGGCTTCACGCCGCAGATTCTCACTGGCGTTTGGATCGGCAACTCCGACAACTCCGAAATGGCTAATCTCCCCGGCTCCGAGGGCGCTGCGCCCATCTGGCATGCCGTGATGGAATACGCCCACCAGGGCCTGGAAATTCTCCCCTTCCCGCGTCCAGAAGGACTGGTGGAGCGGGAAATCTGCGCCACCAGCGGCGAAATCCCCACCGAAGATTGTCCATGCCCCCGGACGAAGGAACTCTTCATCCCGGGGACGGAGCCCGAGCCCAGTTGCAACTTCTACCAGAAATTGCGGGTCAACCGGGAGACGGGGCGCCTCTGCACCGTCTTCACACCCCCTGAACTCTGTGAGGAGCGGGTGTACGAGGTCTATCCGCCGGAGGCCGCCGATTGGCTGGCCAGTCTTCCGGAAGACCAGCGCCCGCCCCTCCCGCCCACCGAGTACGATACCATCTACGGCCCCGTTCTGGCGGACGCGGACGTCATCATCACCGAGCCGCAGCCATACGCCTACGTGGGTGGCGAGGTCATCACCATCACCGGAAGCGCCAAAGGCGGCGACTTTGCCTTCTACCGCATTGCTGTCGGCAAGGGGTTGAACCCCACCGAGTGGGTGCAGATCGGCCCCGACCACTACAACCAGGTGGATCGCAACGTCCTGGAGTTCTGGTACATCGCGGGCTTTGAGGGCCTCTACACCCTCCAGTTGACGGTGGTGGACCACAGCCAAGCTGTCCGGCAGCATGCCATCCAGGTAACGGTGGACCATACCCCGCCGACGGTGAAACTGACCAACCCGGAGCCGGGCAAGGAATACACCCTCGGCAAGGACGAGTGGGTCAACATCAACGCCGACGTCCGGGATAACTACGCCATCGCTCGGGTAGAGTTTTACCGCAATGACGAGGCAGAACCCTTCTCCGTCCGAACCATTCCGCCCTATAACGTGAACTGGTGGATTCGGGAGGTGGGCGAGCAGCGCTTCCGCGCCGTTGTCTACGATGCGGCGGGAAACCGGGCGGAGTCCGAGGTGGTGCGGATTCGGGTGAAGCCGAAAGAACAGTAGATGCAGGACAGAGCAAA
Source organism: Anaerolineae bacterium (assembly GCA_034435815.1). Lineage (GTDB taxonomy): Bacteria > Chloroflexota > Anaerolineae > B4-G1 > DUEL01 > SpSt-77. The sequence continues at coordinate 3,209 of DAOTWK010000036.1, forward strand.
AACCATTTGGAGGTCCTGATGCCAACAATACCCCCGGTCATCCTCAAAAAACTCTATGTCAAGGGCTCCCTGCGGGCCGAAGGAGACGGTTTCGTCCTCTCCCTGCAGAACAACATTGCCCCCGGCGTTATTCAGGGCTTCAAGGGGTTGACGCTGGACGGGAAAGCGGTGCCCCTGGAACGGGTGAACGTCCTTCAGCCGGACGGTGCCGTGGTGCCCGCCGGGGCCATCTCAGAGCAGAACCCCGTTCTCTTTCCAGTGGGAGCAACGGTGACCCTGCAGGTGAGCGGAGTCCCGCTGAGTTCCGGCAACCATCAGGTGGGCATCCGCGTGGTGGTAAAGGACGTGGGCCCGCTGGAGATTCCTGTCGCTGATACGGTGTAGGCTCTGTTCTCAAGTGACCGTCACCAGATTGAAACGCAGAACGGGCGACGCCAGGCGTCGCCCGTTCTGGTTGTTTGTACCTTACTCTGGCGCCCCCCATCTCCCCTTGTAAGGGGACAGCCCTCCGGCACGGGGGCGGGGGGTCCGGGCTCATAAACCGCCCCAGCGC